>NZ_LKBW01000283.1 GCF_002699855.1 Pseudomonas amygdali
GCGACGCTCCGCGTCGCATGCCGTTCTGGACGCTCTGCGTCCGGTCTTGATTGCGCCGTTAGGGCAGCAGGAGCTTGATAATGCGTTGGGGTACTTATTTTGCCGTGCTGGCGTCCGTGTTGGGCGTCGGGCTGGCAATGGGCGTCAGCATGCCGCTGGTTTCATTGCGTCTGGCAGGCTGGGGCTACGGCTCGTTTGCCATTGGCATCATGGCGGCGATGCCTGCGGTGGGTGTGTTGGTGGGTGCGGCGCTGGCCAGTCGTCTCGCCGCGCGCTTCGGTACCGCCAAGCTGATGCGCCTGTGCCTGTGGGGCGGCGCCGTTTCGGTCGGCGCACTGGCGCTGCTGCCGTATTACGGAGTCTGGCTGGTCTTGCGTCTGGCGCTCGGGGTGATTCTGACCATCGTCTTTGTGCTGGGTGAAAGCTGGATCAACCAACTGGTGATCGAGCGTCTGCGCGGACGGCTGGTAGCGCTGTATGGCAGCACTTACGCCTTGAGCCAACTGGCTGGCCCGCTATTACTGGGCGTTATCGGCACTCAGGCCGACTACGGCTTCTGGATTGGCGTGCTGCTACTGGTCGGCTCCCCGTTCCTGCTGCTGGGTCGCACGGGGGCGCCATCGACTGAATCCTGCAACGTGACCTTCACTGCAACGTGACCTTCACTGATCTGGCGGGCTTCTGTCGCGGCATGCCCGCTATCGCCTGGGCAGTGGCGCTATTCGCTGCATTCGAAGCCTTGATCCTCACGCTACTGCCGCTCTACTGCATACGCCACGGGTTCACCCCGGAAATCGCCCTGATCATGGTCAGTGTGGTGGTGATAGGTGACGCGTTACTGCAGCTGCCGATCGGCATGCTCGCTGATCGCATCTCGCGCCGCGCAATGTTTACCGGATGCGCCGTTTTGTTGCTGGCGTCCAGTCTGCTGGTGCCGTTACTGATCGATACCGCACTGATCTGGCCGCTCTGGACAGTGTTCGGTGCCAGTGCTGGGGGGGCTGTTTACCCTGTCGCTGATCCTGATCGGCGAGCGTTATCGCGATGACTCACTGGTCCGCGCCAATGCGCATGTCGCTCAACTGTGGGGCATCGGGTGTCTGATCGGGCCCCTGATAGCGGGCGCGGGAAGTCAGTGGGTCAGCGGTGAGGCCTTGCCGCTGCTGATGGCGGCAGGTGCCTTTGGCCTGCTGATTCTGATCAGGCGACGTGGAGCGTTCGGGGTTGCCCAGGCTGCGCCCGCCTAAAGCATTCTTTCCAGGCCAATGGCACGGCTCATCCATGCGTTGAAACGTCGCCACCAGTCACCGGGTTCGGTGTGCAGCGTGTGGATCTGGCCATTGTCTTCGGTCACCCACACCACTTTGCCATCCTCCAGCTTCGCCTGGTAAGTGAGCGAGGGAGCCATACCCTGAAGCGTCAGTTCGCGCAGCTCTTCGGCCAGTTGCGGACTGTCGACCAGCACGCCGACTTCGGTGTTCCACAGCACAGAACGCGGGTCGAAATTGAATGAGCCGACAAATACTTTCTGCCGATCGAAGATCATCGCCTTGCTGTGCAGGCTTGATTCCGAACTGGCCAACGAGCTGCTTTTCTTGAACAAGTGCGGACCGCTGCCGCGCATGGTTTCGGTATCGCCAGGCTGTCGGCGCAGCTCGAAGAGCTTCACGCCATGCTCCAGCAGGGCCTTGCGGTAAGGCGCGTAGCCGCCATGCACGGCAGGCACGTCGGTGGCTTCCAGTGAATTGGTCAGCAGGCTGACGTTGACGCCGGCATCGGCACGGCCGGTCAGGTACAGCAAACCTTCCTGACCCGGTACAAAGTACGCCGAAATCAGCATCAGTTCCTTGCGAGTGTTCAGCAGCTCGGGGGCCAGTTGCGTGGTCAGTAGCAGGTGCGGATCCGGATCTCCCTGCGCCAGTACCTTGGTCGGCGCGTCCCACAATGCCTGGTTGTGCGCCCAGACCAGCTCGTTGAGCCAGGTCTTCATGCGTGGCTGAGTCTTGTAGGCCATCAATCGCTCATACAGAGCCTTGTGTTGCTGATGCGCCTGCTCCAGTGAATCGTCCAGTCGCTGCCGCGCCTCGGCCAGATCCTCACCGTCGGGCAGGAAGTACATGAACGCATCGATGGGCTTGCTGAGCGTGCTGTTCCAGTATTGATCGAAGCTCTGGCCGAGCTTTTCGGCGACCGGTCCCACGCTTAGCATGTCGATATCGGTGAAGTTCAGGTTCGGCTCGGCGTCGAAGTATTCATCGCCCAGATTGCGCCCGCCAACGATGGCCACACTGCTGTCGGCCAGCCACAGCTTGTTGTGCATGCGCCGGTGCTGACGCGACAGGTTCATCAAGCGCCCCAGGCTGCGCGTGATGCCGGTCTCGCGCCCCAGATTTTGCGGGTTGAACAGGCGAATCTGAATGTTCGGGTGCGCGGCGAGGGTGGCGATGGCCTGATCCAGCCCGTCGCTGGTGGTGTCGTCCAGCAGGATGCGCACCCGCACGCCACGGTCTGCCGCTTTGAGCAGTTCGTCGATCAGAGCGCGCGTGCTCAGGCCGTCATGGACGATGTAATACTGCAGGTCGAGGCTGCTTTTGGCGTTACGGATCAGTTCGGCGCGCGCCTTGAATGCATCGCTGCTGTCGGGCAGCAGGCGAAAGCCGGAACGCCCGTCGTGGGGCATCGCCATGGCTTGAATAGAGCGGCCGAAAGCAGAACTTGATGGCGGCATGGCCTGGCTTGGCTCGCTGGCAAGTTGCTGATGTGCGCAACCGCTGACGCACAGTGCAACCAGCAGGCAAAAGAGCAAGGCCCATGAGTTATTCAAATTGATCTTCCGCGTCTGTACATGGCTCGACTTGGCGTTATGACCCGAAAAACCGGGAAAGATTTGCCAGCGTCAGTCAGTTTGCGCATTCAGTAGTGCAATTGTCTCGCCCACGATACGCACAGCGTTCTCGATTTCGCGGCTCGGTTTGGCTGCGAAGTTCATGCGCATGCAGTTCCGGTACTTGCCCGAGGCGAAAAAAATACTGCCCACCGCGATCTGTACACCCTTGCCCAGCAGCGCGCGGTTCAGGCGCAGCGTGTCGAAGCCTTCGGCCAGTTCCACCCACAGCATGAAACCGCCTTGCGGGCGGCTGGCGCGGGTGCCTTCGGGAAAGTAGCGCATCACACAGTCGATCATCTGGTCGCGACTGCGCTGGTATTGGGTTCTCATGCGCCTTACATGCGGCTCGTAATGGCCGCCTTCGATGAAGTCGGCGATGGCCAACTGTGGCTGCGGTGCAGTCGAGCCAGTGCCGATGTATTTCATGTGCAGCACCTGCTCCAGATACCGCCCCGGCGCTACCCAGCCAATCCGCAGGCCGGGTGCCAGGGTCTTGGAAAACGAGCTGCACAGCAGGACACGACCGTCTTCATCGAAGGATTTGATGGTGCGCGGGCGAGGGTAGTTGTAAGCAAGATCGCCATACACATCGTCCTCGATGATCGCCACATCGAAACGTTGCGCCAGCGTCAGCAACGCACGTTTGCGGGCTTCGGGCATGACGTAACCCAGCGGGTTGTTGCAATTGGGCGTCAGCTGAATGACCTTGATCGGCCATTGCTCAAGGGCCAGTTCCAGCGCCTCGAGGCTAATGCCGGTCAATGGGTCGGTGGGAATTTCGAGGGCCTTCATGCCCACACCCTTGAGCGTCTGCATGGCGCCGAAGAAACTGGGCGAGTCCACCGCAACGATGTCACCCGGCGAGCAAATGGCACGGACGCTCGCTGACAGCGCTTCATGGCAGCCATTGGTGACGATCAGGTCATTGGCGGTCAGGTTGCAGCCCGAGTCGAGCATCAGTCGGGCGATTTGCTCACGCAGCCTGCGAACGCCGTAGATGTTGTCGTAATACAGCCCCGGCATGTCTTGGTGGCGACTCAACTGACTCAGCGCGCGCATCAACGGTTTCAGGGTAGGGCTGGTGACATCGGGCATGCCGCGCCCCAGTTGCGTGACCGCTCCGAGAGGCGCCACCCGAATCAGGTCCAGCACCTGATCCCATTGAGAGATATCCACAGGCCGCTGGACCGGTCGCCCGACAGCAGGCAACGCAGGTGCCGCTCGACTGACCGATACGAAATAGCCGGATTTGGGTTTCGGCGCTGCCAGGCCGTTGTCCTCCAGCACCCGATACGCTTGCTGCACGGTGCTCAGGCTGACGCCATGTTCGACACTTAACGCACGCACCGATGGCAGGCGGTCGCCAGGGCGGTAGAAGCCGTTTTCGATCCGCGAGCCGAGCAGTTCGGCGAGGTTGACGTAAAGCGTCATGACGTACTCTCAGGCTGGTGAATGTGGTATAGCAATACAGATTGGGCAAAAATATAGCATTCAGTGCTGTTTTCGCCTCATCTGTATGGAAAATATAACCTGTTTTTGAATCTGTAATGGTTCGGCCGTTCGTTTCATCATAGACCCACACCCACCCAGGATGAGGGAATCGGAAATGAACGGGTTCAGCGATGTACGCCTCGCGCTTCACAGCCAGGAATTGAATGACTATCGGCCAACTGCGGTCAGAACGGTCCGCTCAAACAAGGCCGATCTGTTGGCGGGCATGGGTCGCTGGGCGCTGTATCGTCACCGCTGGGCCTCTCGCCGCACCTTGCTGGAGCTGACGGACGATCAGTTGCGCGACATCGGGCTGGATTTCCAGCAGGCGCGGGTCGAAGCGATGAAACCGTTCTGGAGGCCCTGAGCCTTTCAGCGCAGCTCTTTGAGCCGGTGCCAGAGCATGCCCAATGCCAGTAACGGCGAGCGCAAGTGTTTACCGCCCGGAAAGGTCATGTGTGGCACTTTGGCGAATAACTCGAAGCCATCGCTGTGTTGCCCGGCGATGGCTTCGGCCATCAAGCGACCTGCAAGGTGTGTCGCGTTCAGACCATGCCCCGAATAAGCCTGCGCATAAAAAACGTTGGGGTGCTGCTTGAGCTGGCCAATTTGCGGCAGGCGATTGGCACCGATGCCGATCATCCCACCCCACTGGTAATCGATCTTCACTGAGGCCAGTTGCGCAAACACATCGAGCATCTTCGGCCGCATGTAAGCGGCGATGTCCCGTGGGTCGCGGCCCGAATAGTGACAGGCGCCCCCGAACAGCAAACGCCGATCCGCTGACAGCCGGTAGTAATCTACAGTCACGCGCTGATCACAGACCGCCATGTCCTGCGGCAACACTTCCCGGGCCTGAGCCTCGCTCAAGGGTTCGGTCGCGATGATGTAACTGCCCGCGGGCAATACCTTGCCGCTTATTTCCGGATTCAGATCGTTGAGGTAGGCATTGCAGCCCAGCACCAGAGTTTTCGCCAGCACCGCCCCCTGAGCCGTATGCACTTTGACCTGCGGGCCGTAGTCGATTCTCGTCACTGCAGAATGTTCGAACAACCGAACGCCCAATGACTGCGCTACGGCAGCTTCTCCCAAAGCCAGATTCAACGGGTGCAGATGTCCGGAACCCATGTCGATCAAACCGCCGACGTAACGGTCGGAGCCTACGACACTGCGCATCTGATCGGCTTGCAGCAACTTAAGCTCATGACGGTAACCCAGGCTGCGCAGTTCATCGGCATCTTCGGCAAGGCTGTGCAGGTCGCGCGGCTTGTTGGCCAGGTCGCAATAACCCCATTTCAGGTCGCAATCGATAGCGTGCCGCTCGATGCGCTGACGCACGATATCGACCGCCTCAATGCCCAGCAGCTTCAGCTGCCGCACACCCTCGCTGCCGATGACATTGGCGAACTGCTCGACGCCGTGGCCGACCCCGCGAATCAGCTGGCCGCCATTGCGTCCGCTGGCACCCCAGCCAATCCTGCGTGCCTCAAGCAACGCGACACTCAGCCCGCGCTCGGCCAGTTCGATGGCAGTGTTGAGGCCGGAAAATCCGCCGCCCACCACGCACACATCAACCTTCACCTCGCCTTGCAGCGCAGGGTGATCCGGTTGCGGATGGCTGCTGGCGGCGTAGTAGGAGGCAACATGCTGGTCGTCGTGAAGAGTCGGGTGCTGAACGCGGGCGTTCATGAGCGGGTCCTGTTGGTGGCGGTTTGCGTGTGGGGAGGATAAGCCGCTGTCATGAGCCTGCCAACTGGGGCAAACTCAGCGCATTGTGTAGGAATGGTTGATTCAATGAGCTGCAACCGTCAGAAAATAAGTGATCTGCGCCGCCAGATTCCCTCGTTCGAGTGTGTGCCTGGCTGCCACGACTGCTGCGGCCCGGTTACCACGTCGCCCGAAGAAATGTCGCGCCTGCCGCGCAAGACTGCCGCCGAACAGGACGCCGCGCTCAATGAGCTCAATTGCGTGCACCTTGGCCCACAGGGCTGCACCGTGTATGACGAACGCCCGTTGATCTGCCGTCTGTTCGGCACCACCGACAGCCTGCCATGCCCGAATGGCCGTCGCCCGGTCGAACTGATTCACCCGCGGGTAGAGAAGCAGATACACGAATATATGGCTTCCACCCGACAAGTGCTGGTCTAGCGCAATCAGTCGGCAATCGGCAGGTTCAGGCTCTCTTTCACTTCTTCCATCACGATATAGCTCTTGGACTCGCGCACGTGCGGCAGTTTGAGCAGGATATCGCCCAGTAGTTTGCGGTAGGACGCCATCTCGGAAATGCGCGCCTTGACCAGATAGTCGAAGTCGCCTGATACCAAGTGGCACTCCAGCACATGCGGAAGCTTCAACACGGCACGGCGGAACTCCTCGAAGGTATCGCCGGACTTGTAGTCCAGACTGATTTCCACAAACACCAGCAGGCTGGCCTTCAGGCTTTGCGGGTTCAGACGGGCGTTGTAGCCCATGATGATCCCCTCGCGTTCCAGCCTGCGAACCCGCTCGGTACAGGGTGTGGTCGAGAGGCCGACGCGCTCGCCCAGTTCGGTAAACGAGATACGCCCATCTGCCTGGAGGATGCGCAGGATATTGCGGTCGATCTTGTCCAGTTCACGATTTGACTGGTGTTGAGTGCGCATGGGTTATTTCCCCTCTACCAAAGCGTTTATCGCCGGGAATAAACGCCAAATATAGATGTTTATAAAGTGAGAAGCACTGCCCATTGCTCAATATACTGCGCACATTCTTGCTTAAAACTTCAAAACGTCAGCGGATATCCGCGATGAGGTCATCTACATGCGCGTTCTGGTCCTTGGAAGTGGTGTCATCGGTACAACCAGTGCTTATTATCTGGCGCGTGCCGGTTTTCAGGTGACCGTGGTAGACCGCCAGCCAGCCGCCGCCATGGAGACCAGCTTTGCCAATGCCGGCCAGGTCTCGCCAGGCTATGCCTCGCCATGGGCCGCGCCGGGTGTTCCGCTGAAGGCGATCAAGTGGTTGCTGCAGCGCCACGCGCCATTGGCGATCAAGGCCACGGCAGATATAGATCAATACCTGTGGATGGCGCAAATGCTGCGCAACTGCACCGCCAGCCGCTATGCCGTGAATAAAGAGCGCATGGTGCGCCTGTCCGAATACAGCCGCGATTGCCTGGATGAACTGCGCTTCGAGACCGGCATCGCCTATGAAGGGCGCAGCCTGGGCAGCACACAGTTGTTCCGGACCCAGGCCCAGCTGGACAACGCCGCCAAGGATATTGCCGTGCTTGAGCAGTCCGGTGTTCCGTACGAGCTGCTCGATCGCGACGGCATCGCCCGTGTCGAGCCCGCACTGGCCGGTGTGACCGGCATTCTCAGCGGTGCGCTGCGTTTGCCCAATGACCAGACCGGCGATTGCCAGTTGTTCACCACGCGCCTTGCAGAAATGGCTGTAGAGCTGGGTGTCGAGTTCCGCTACGGACAGAACATCGAGCGCCTCGACCACGCTGGCGACCGCATCAATGGTGTGTGGATCGACGGTAAGCTGGAAACAGCCGACCGCTACGTGCTGGCGCTGGGCAGCTATTCTCCGCAACTGCTCAAACCGCTGGGTATCAAGGCTCCGGTTTACCCGCTGAAGGGCTATTCGCTGACGGTGCCGATCACTGACCCGGCCATGGCTCCGACCTCGACCATTCTCGATGAAACCTACAAGGTCGCCATCACCCGCTTCGACAACCGCATCCGGGTCGGCGGCATGGCGGAAATCGCCGGTTTCGACCTGTCGCTCAACCCTCGTCGACGCGAAACACTGGAGATGATCGTCGGTGACCTCTATCCTCAGGGTGGCGACCTGAGCCAGGCCAGTTTCTGGACCGGGTTGCGTCCGACCACTCCCGATGGCACACCGATTGTGGGTGCAACACCGTTCCGTAACCTGTTCCTCAATACCGGCCATGGCACATTGGGCTGGACGATGGCGTGTGGTTCCGGTCGCTTGCTGGCAGACCTCATTGCCCGCAAGACACCCCGTATCAGTGCCGAAGGCCTCGATATTTCTCGTTACGGCAACACTCAGGAGAATGCACAGCATGTCAATCCAGCGCCAGCTCACCAATGAGCGCATGAGTCAGGTCGTTGTCCACAACGGCACCGTCTATCTGTCGGGCCAGGTCGGCGATGACATGACTGCAGGTGTCGAGCAACAGACCCGCGAGGTTCTGAACAGTATCGAGCGCCTGCTCGACCTGGCCGGTACTGACAAGACTCGCATTCTGTCGGTCACGATCTATCTGAAAGACATCGATGCTCATTTTGCCGGCATGAACAGCGTCTGGGACAAATGGCTGCCCAAGGGTGTCGCGCCTGCGCGTGCAACCGTCGAGGCCAAGTTGTGCGAGCCGGAAATCCTCGTCGAACTGTCGGTTGTCGCCGCGCTGCCTTGAGTCTGCTGTCTTTATACTGTTGTGCCCGACGCATCTCTGCGTCGGGGTTTTTCTGACCCTTTTCACCCTTCAGGCAAGAAACGTCATCATGCGTCCAGCCCGCGCCTTAATTGATCTTCAGGCACTGCGTCACAACTACCAACTGGCTCGTGAAAACAGCGGCGGCAAAGCGCTCGCGGTGATCAAGGCCGATGCCTATGGTCACGGTGCGGTACGTGTTGCCCAGGCACTGGAAGCCCAGGCCGACGGTTTCGCAGTGGCCTGCATCGAAGAAGCGCTCGAGCTACGCGCGGCAGGCATCCACGCACCTGTTCTGCTGCTTGAAGGTTTTTTCGAAGCCGATGAACTGGCGCTGATTGTCGAGCACAACTTCTGGACGGTCGTGCATTCGACCTGGCAGCTGGAGGCCATCGAGCAGGCGCAGCTCGCCAAACCTTTAACGGTCTGGCTCAAGATTGACACGGGCATGCACCGCGTCGGCCTGTACCCGCATGAATATCAGGCCGCCTATCAACGCCTGCTAGTAACCGGCAAAGTGGCCAGAGTCGTCCTGATGAGCCACTTCGCCCGCGCCGATGAACTGAACAGTGGATGCAGTGATGAACAGTTCGCTGTATTCGAGAGCTTTCGCAAAGGCCTGGTTGCAGAAACCAGCCTGAAAAACTCCCCGGCCGTTCTGGGCTGGCCGCATATTCCAAGCGACTGGTCGCGCCCCGGCATCATGCTCTACGGCGCTACGCCGTTTGGTCAGGCGCACCCGCTGGCTGACCGCCTGCAACCGGTCATGACCCTTGAATCGAAGATCATCAGTGTGCGTGAGCTGCCTGCCGGTGAAGCCGTGGGCTATGGCGCGACGTTTGTCTGTGATCGGCCATTGCGTATTGGCGTGGTGGCGATGGGGTACGCCGACGGCTATCCGCGTCATGCGCCGACCGGCACGCCTGTGCAGATCGACGGTCAGCCTTCCCGGCTGCTCGGGCGAGTGTCCATGGACATGCTTTGCGTAGACTTGACCGGCGTACCGCAGGCCGGGCTTGGCAGCCGGGTCGAGTTGTGGGGCAAGCACGTGCTCGCCAGTGAAGTGGCCAGACGGGCAGAAACGATTCCCTACGAAATCTTCTGCAATCTGCGTCGCGTTCCGCGTATCTATTCCCAAGACTGATCGAGCCCCTGTCCGTCAGGCCGCTGTATGTCTGGTGTCTGTCGAAGTGTTGTAAATATTGAACGCTGTTGCCATGATGGCGTTCATCTCGACTAGACCTGACAAAACCTGGGGGAATATCGCATTGGACGTGGGTGAACGACTGCAATCGATCCGCAAGCTCAAGGGCCTGTCCCAGCGTGAACTCGCCAAGCGCGCAGGCGTGACCAACAGCACCATCTCCATGATCGAAAAAAACAGCGTAAGCCCTTCGATCAGCTCGCTGCGCAAAGTGCTCGGCGGCATTCCCATGTCCATGGTCGAGTTTTTCTCGGAAGAAACCGTTCCGGAAAACGCAGCGCAGGTGGTGTACAAGGCCAGCGAGTTGATTGATATCTCGGACGGTGCCGTGACCATGAAGCTGGTCGGCAAGTCGCACCAGGGCCGTGCCATCGCCTTTCTTACCGAAACCTACCCGCCGGGTGCCGATACCGGTGAAGAAATGCTCGTCCACGACGTTGAAGAAACCGGAATCCTCGTCGAGGGGCGACTGGAGCTGGTGGTGGGTCTCGACACCTACGTACTGGAAGCCGGGGACAGCTATTATTTTGAAAGCACCCGGCCGCATCGCTTCCGCAACCCGTTCGACGTACCGGCACGATTGATCAGTGCGGCAACGCCAGCCAATTTCTGACCCGCCCCTTTCAGTGAGTGACGCGTGAAGCTGACCCGGAAGATTCTGAGCACCGCAGGCGTTCTGACGTTATGGGCGTTCAATGTGCAAGCCGCCGATACCGCCCGAGCCCCTGACGACATCATCGCCGCCCATTGCGTCGCGTGTCACAGCGTCGGCCTGCTCAACGCGCCGAAAACCGGTGACACGGCCGCCTGGGAAGAACGGGCCAGACAAAAAGGCGGCCTTGACGGCCTGCTGGCCAGCACCATCAAAGGCATTGGCATCATGCCGCCGAAAGGCACCTGCGGCGATTGCACTGACGACGAACTGAAGAGCGCTATCCAGAGCATGTCCGGGTTGAAGTGACGTGCACTCCGTTCTCACGCTGGAGCGTGGGAACGATAGTTGCGCAGCGAGCATGCAGCAATTTCAGATTGCCACCGGTCCAAGCTGCACCAATAACAATTCAGGAGAGCTGGGATGCCGTATTCCTGTTCCATCGAGCACGCTGTCGATCACGTTCTGGCGCAATTGCCCGAGCATATTCACCTCGGCATGCCGCTCGGGCTGGGTAAGCCCAATCGGTTCGTCAATGCGCTGTACCAGCGCATCAGCCAGTTGCCCGAGCGACGGCTGACGATCTACACCGCGCTGACACTCGGGCGGCCAACGCCGGGAGAGGGTTTGCAGGCGCGGTTTCTGGAACCGTTTCTGGAGCGGGTCTTCGGTGACTATCCGGAACTGGAGTTTCTAGCCGCGCTGCGTCGCGACAAACTTCCACACAACATTCGCGTGCAGCAATTCTTCATGCAGCCGGGCAGCCTGCTGAACAGCGAGTCAGCCCAGCAAGACTACGTCAGCAGCAATTACAGTCATGCCGCCCGCGATATCAATGCCAACGGCCTGAATCTGGTCGCGCAACTGGTGTCCCGTGACGATCAGTACCCGGGCAAGCTGAGCCTGAGTTGCAACCCTGATGTGACCCTCGACCTGCTGCCCATGATCGCCAAACGCCGCGCCGCCGGAGAAACCATCCTTATGCTGGGTCAGGTCCACGCCGACCTGCCTTACATGCCGGGCGACTCGGAGCTGGATGTCGATGCGTTTGACCTGCTGATCAACGAAGATGAGCGCAGTACGCTGTTTTCCACCCCGAACATGCCGGTGGGTTATCAAGACCATTTGATTGGTCTGCATGCCAGTACACTGGTGCGCGACGGCGGCACGCTACAGATCGGCATCGGCTCGATGGGCGATGCGCTGACCGGCGCACTGCTGGCCAGGCAAGCCGACAATGAAACCTGGCGCAGTCTGCTGGCCGAGTTGAACATGAGTAACTGGCAGACCCTGATCGACCGCGAAGGCGGCGTTCAGCCGTTCGCCAGCGGCCTTTACGGTTGCAGCGAAATGTTCGTCAACGGTCTTTTGGTACTGGCCGATGCCGGGATCGTGCGACGCAAGGTGTATGCCGACGTAGAGCTGCAACGGCTGGCCAACCTGGGCACGCTGGATGAAGACGCCCATCCTGATGGCGTGGTGGTGCACGGTGGTTTTTTCCTCGGTCCTCGCAGTTTCTACGAGCGATTGCGCGAGCTGCCCGCCGAGCGACTGGCGCAGTTCAACATGACTGCCATCAGCTATATCAACGAGCTTTACGGTCAGGAAGAACTCAAACGCCTGCAACGCCGCGATGCGCGCTTCATCAACAGTGCATTCACCGTCACCCTGATGGGCGCAGCCGTGGCCGATCAATTGGAAAATGGCCGAGTGCTCAGCGGTGTGGGTGGCCAATACAACTTTGTGGCGCAGGCTCACGTCCTGGAGGGCGCTCGTTCGATCCTGATGCTGCGCAGCTGGCGTGAGTCAGGTGGCGAGGTCAGCTCCAATATCGTCTGGCAGTACGGCCACACCACGATCCCCCGGCACCTGCGCGATATTGTCGTGACTGAATACGGCATTGCCGATCTGCGCGGTCAGACCGACGCCACGGTGATTGAGCGCATCCTCAACATCACTGACTCGCGCTTTCAGCCCGGCTTGATCGAGCAGGCGCAAAAGGCCGGAAAGCTGCCCAAGGAATTCCGCCTTGATCCACGCTTCACAGAAAACACCCCGAAACGCCTCAAGGACACGGCATCGCGCTATCCGTCGCTGTTTACTGAATACCCGCTGGGATGCGATTTTACAGGTGAAGAGCGCGACCTGATGCGTGCGTTGAACTGGCTGAAGAGCAAGCTCAAACTCACCGAGATCCTCGAGTTGGGCAAGGCCACTCTGGACGCTCCCGACCCCGAAGCCTTTCCGGAGCACTTGCAACGAATGCAACTCGACCAGCCTCAGGGCTTGCGCGAAGAGTTGTATCAGCGACTGCTGCTGGCCGGGCTGCACCACACCAGCGGGACCAGCGGACTGACGGGCCAGAGCACGGAGACTGATCGTTAACGGTCGCTACATCGCAGCCTTACGGGTATTGCGCCCCACTGGGCCGGAGCGTTCTTCGATGGCGTGTTGCAGCGGTTTGCGCAAGCCCATCAGGAACGCCAGCTCCGCGATCACGAACAGCGGGCCGATGATCAGGCCAGTCACGTCATCGATAAACGCCGGTTTGCGCCCTTCGTAGTAATGGCCGATGAACTGGATGATCCAGCCGATCACAAAGAGCCCGACGCCCGCGCTCAGCCAGACCATGGTCGCCTGTTGCGCAAGGTTGGCCCCGGCCCAGATGCACAGTGCCAGCAGCACTGCCATGACCACGCCCAGCGGACGGTCCAGACGCAGATAGAAAATCGTCGAACCCAGGGCTAGCAGGGCCGCAGGCGAAACCCACACGCCGCTTACAGTCCAGCCCGGACGCGACAGAAGTACTGCCACGGCCAGTACAATGGAATGCCCACGAAGTGCGTCACGATATTGCGTGAATCACGGTGATACGCAGCGTATTGGCTGAGATGATCGACAAGGGTTTTCATTATTATTCCTGCCTGAGACGATGATCGGTTTGAGCCAGGATTGTTGTACAACACGCATGCCTGAAATAAAAGGGAGCAAAAATGACAAATGGAGTGTCGTGGCGGTCACGACTGCTATCCGATTACTGGTTTTCTCATTTACCTGCCGGTTTGCCGGTTTGCAGGATAGCCTGCTGGACGCTGCTCGCCAGCAGCGCAGGACGCCTGGCAGGACGCTGTTCGAGAAAGGCGATCTGCCTTGCGGTCTTTATGTGTTGCTGGAGGGCTGTGTGCGTATCGGCGCTGCCCATGAGCAGCGGCTTTCGGGTGTGGAGCCGATGCGTGCGCCTATGTGGTTTGGCGAAGTCTCGCTGTTCGACGGGTTGCCGCGCCGTTTCGAGGTCTGCTCACTGGAGCAAAGTATCTTTCTGCATGTCCCTCAGCAATTTCTGCTCGAGTTGCTCGACAGGCACCCGGAATATTGGCGCTGGTTTGCCGCGTTACTCAGCCAGAAAATCGGTTTGCCGCTGCAGAACCCCGAGAAAATGCGCCGACTGCCTCCCAGAGCGAGGGTCGCATGGCGTCTGTTGATGCTCAGTGAGGGTTATGGCCCGTTGAGCCATGCACGCCGCCTGATTGTGCTGGAGGACATTCAGGCCGTGGAGTGCCTCGCGCTATCCCCGCCGGCCTTGCTGGAAGTGCTTCAGGATCTGCATGAACGCAAGATCGGGCGCCTGGGAGAAGGGCAGCTGGAAGTGTTCGATGTGGACAAGCTGCGCAGGGTTGCGAACTTTTCCAAAGCCAGGACCGTTTGTTGATCAGGCTGTCAGCCAGAAACATCCGGTAACGGCTCCACTGCCTCTTCGATTGAGATAGCAAATGGGATTCACTACCATTTCGCCTCATTTGCGAACGCGAGATACCCCCGATGCAGGCAAGCAAGCGTCTTCTGGCTGCTCTGACACTGACTTTACTGGGCAGTACCGCTCAGGCTGCTGATGAAGTGGTGGTCTATTCGTCCCGGATCGACGAGTTGATCAAGCCGGTGTTCGATGCATATACGGCCAAGACCGGGGTGAAGATAAAGTTCATCACCGACAAGGAAGCGCCATTGATGCAGCGCATCAAGGCCGAGGGCGAGAATGCCACTGCCGACCTGTTGCTGACGGTCGATGCCGGTAACCTCTGGCAAGCCGAACAGATGGGCATTCTGCAGCCATTCACCTCACCGGTGATAGAAGCCAACATTCCGCCGCAATACCGCTCATCCACTCACGGCTGGACCGGCCTGAGCCTTCGCGCACGAACCATCGCCTACTCCACTGACCGGGTGAAACCTGTCGAGCTGACCACGTATGAAGCGCTGGCCGACAAGAACTGGGAAGGGCGCCTGTGCCTGCGCACCGCGAAGAAGGTCTACAACCAGTCGCTGACCGCTAGATTGATCGAAACCCATGGCGCCGAAGCGTCCGAGAAAATCCTCAAGGGCTGGGTGAACAACCTGTCCACCGATGTTTTTTCCGACGACATCGCAGTGCTTGAGGCGATCAACGCCGGGCAGTGCGACGTGGGCATCGTCAATTCCTACTATTACGGTCGCCTGCACAAGGAAAAACCTGACCTGGCGGTGAAGCTGTTCTGGCCGAATCAGGCGGACCGGGGTGTACACGTAAACCTGTCGGGTATCGGCCTGACCAAGTACGCACCGCACCCTGAGGCTGCCAAGGCGCTGGTCGAGTGGATGACCGGTCCCGATGCACAGAAGATCTTCTCAAGCGTCAATCAGGAGTTCCCGGCCAACCCGAACGTGGCGCCGTCAGAAGAAGTGGCGAGCTGGGGCCGGTTCAAGGCCGACACCATTCCGGTCGAAGTGGCAGGCAAGCGTCAGGCAGAAGCGATCCGCATGATGGATCGCGCGGGCTGGAATTGATTTAATACCCAGTGCCTGACTCTCGTTGATACGCTTCGCGCTCATTACACAAATCTTGAATAGCCCGAAAAGCGTGGCTTTCAGGCTTCTGCCCGCAAGGCGTAGGAGCGGACTTGTCCGCGAAAGGGCCGGTACATTCTCAGAAAATGCACTATCTGAACTGACGGCTTCGCGGACAAGTCCGCTCCTACGGCTTTCAGCCAGAATCAGAAGCAGACCTGTGCGCACGCTCTGCTTACCCTCTTGAACCCCCTCATTTCGAGAACCTCCTTGGCCCATCCTGTCCAACGCCGCTGGTACCCACTGGTCTTCGCCATCGCTGCGCTGGTGTTATTGCCGCTGAGCGTGCTGCTGCTGTCGTGGGAGACCATTGACCAACAGATATGGTCACACCTGCTGGAAACCCAGATGTCCCGTCTGCTGGGTAACACGTTGATTCTGGTGCTGGGTGTCGGTGTGGGTGTAACGCTGCTGGGGGTGAGTCTGGCGTGGCTGACCAGCCTGTGTGAATTTCCCGGGCGGCGCTGGCTGGACTGGGCGTTGATGCTGCCGTTCGCAATCCCTGCCTACGTACTGGCGTTTGTATTTGTCGGGCTGCTGGATTTTTCCGGCCCGGTGCAAACCCTGATGCGTGAATGGTTCGGCTCCGGCCTGCGCCTGCCTAGGGTGCGCTCCACCGGTGGGGTGATCATCGTGCTGGTGCTGGTCTTCTATCCCTATGTCTACCTGTTGGCGCGCACGGCGTTTCTGGCGCAGGGCAAGGGGCTGATGGAAGCTGCACGAGTGTTGGGCAACACGCCCTTGCAGGCGTTCTGGCGTGTGGCGCTGCCAATGGCGCGTCCAGCCATCGGTGCGGGCGTAGCTTTGGCGCTGATGGAGACCCTGGCCGATTTCGGTGCGGTATCAGTGTTCAATTTCGACACGTTCACCACCGCCATCTACAAGACCTGGTACGGCTTCTTCAGCCTGTCCAGCGCCGCGCAACTGGCCAGCCTACTGCTGTTGGCAGTCCTGGTGCTGCTGTATGGCGAACGTCGTGCCCGCGGTGCAAGCCGACCGACCAATGAACGGCCGCGTGGCGCTGCGCTTTATCCGCTTAGCGGTATCAAGGCCTGGGGAGCCAGTTTATGGTGCGGGCTGGTTTTTCTCTGTGCCTTCGTCGTGCCGGTGCTGCAATTGATTGTCTGGGTCTGGCAGCGCGGCCGATTCGACCTCGACGAGCGCTATACCGGCCTGATTTTGCAAACGCTCTATCTGGGCGGTATGGCGGCGTTGATCACTGTCAGCGTGGCGCTGATTCTGGCCTTCGCGCGGCGCATGGCACCCACACCTGCGATCCGCTCTGGCGTCAGCCTCGCCAACCTGGGTTACGCGCTGCCGGGTTCGGTACTGGCCGTTTCAATCATGCTGGCGTTCAGTTATCTGGACCGTGAGCTGGTCGTTCCGCTTTCCGGCTGGCTGGGCGGTGCAGGCAAGCCGTTGTTGCTGGGCAGCCTTTCGGCGCTGCTGCTGGCTTACCTTGTACGTTTCATCGCGGTCGCCTTCGGCCCGCTGGAGCACAGCCTGTCGCGTATCCGTCCCTCATTGCCTGAAGCCGCACGCAGTCTGGGGGTCAGCGGACCAAAGTTGTTTCTCAACGTGTATCTGCCGCTTTTGGTTCCGGGAGCCTTGAGCGCTGGGTTGCTGGTGTTCGTCGATGTACTCAAAGAGATGCCTGCGACCCTGCTGATGCGCCCGTTTGGCTGGGATACGCTGGCGGTACGCGTGTTTGAAATGACCAGCGAGGGTGAGTGGGCACGAGCGGCATTGCCAGCTTTGTCGCTGGTGCTTGTAGGATTATTACCCGTCATCGGGTTGATTCGTCGCTCTGCCCGTCAGATTGGCTAGGTGCGGGCCCTTCACCTTGCCGCTACAATGCGCCGCAATTGGTGCGGTCTGTCAGAAAATTCGGCCAGCTGTAAGTGCTGCAAACTCCGGTTTATTGGGGGCTTGCCGATCTTTTCTGCCCGCACCTTCGCCACGCCCGGAAGGAGAAACCCATGGGACAGCGTACCCCCCTGTTCGACCTGCACCTCGCCCTTGGCGCGAAAATGGTCGATTTTGGTGGCTGGGACATGCCGTTGCATTACGGATCGCAGGTCGAGGAACACCATCAGGTGCGTCGCGACTGTGGGGTCTTCGATGTCTCACACATGAACGTGATCGATGTGGTTGGCCGTCAAGCCAGAACCTGGCTGCGTTACCTGCTGGCCAACGATGTGGAAAAACTGAAGACCCCGGGTCGAGCCTTGTACAGCGCCATGCTGGACGAAAGAGGCGGGGTCATCGATGACATGATCGTCTACCTCACGCCCGAAGGTTATCGGCTGGTGGTCAATGCCGCGACCGGGGTCAAGGATCTAGCCTGGATGCAGTCGCAGCTGGGCGACTTCGATGTACAACTGATCGCGCGCAGCGAAATGGCGATGCTCGCGATTCAGGGGCCAAAGGCCAGAACCCGTATCGCCGAGCTGGTTTCAAGCGCCCGCGCCGAACTGATCCACCAGCTCAAGCCGTTTGAAGGTCTTGATGATGGCGACTGGTTCATCGCGCGCACCGGTTATACCGGTGAAGACGGTCTGGAAATCATGCTGCCTGCCGAAGAGGCCCAGCGTTTTTTCAATGAACTGGTCGGCGCGGGTATCTCCCCGATCGGTCTGGGCGCTCGCGATACGTTGCGCCTGGAGGCAGGCATGAACCTGTACGGTCAGGACATCGGCGAGCATGTTTCGCCGCTGGCATCGAATATGGCCTGGAGCATTGCCTGGGAACCTGCCGACCGTGATTTTATCGGTCGCGAGGCGCTGGAGAGCGAACGGGCTGAAGGAACCGCCTTCAAACTCGTGGGATTGGTGCTCGAAGAGCGCGGCGTTTTACGGGCGCATCAGGTGGTACGTGTCGCAGAAGTTGGCGAAGGAGAGATCACCAGTGGTAGTTTCTCTCCTACGCTGAGCAAATCCATTGCTCTGGCGCGCGTTCCGATGGCAACCGCTGACCGGGCCGAGGTGGAAATCCGCGGCAAGTGGTATCCGGTGCGGGTGGTGCAGCCAGCGTTTGTGCGCCACGGCAAGGCCCTGATTTAACCTATGGCGGGTTTTCCGCTGACCCGATGTTGAGGATGACTAAATGAGCAATATTCCCGCCGAGCTGCGTTTCGCCGAAAGTCATGAATGGGCACGTGTTGAAGCAGATGGCACCGTGACCGTCGGCATCTCGGACCACGCACAGGAAGCGCTGGGCGATGTGGTCTTCGTCGAGCTGCCGGAAATCGGCAAAGTGTTTGCTGCCGCTGACACCGCTGGTGTTGTGGAGTCGGTCAAGGCTGCTTCGGATATCTACTCGCCGGTTGCTGGCGAGGTGATCGAAGTCAACGCAGCGCTGGGCGATTCGCCCGAGTCGCTCAACAGTGATCCGTACGACGCCTGGATCTTCAAGCTCAAGCCAACTGCCGCTGAAGCCGATCTGGCCAAATTGCTGGATGCTGCAGGTTACAAAAGCGCGATCGGCGAATAACCAATCGCCGGACAAAAAAATGCCGCTCATCGAGCGGCATTTTTTATGCGCAGTATTTGCCAGCAGGGCTTACTGGTTTTCAGCGACCAGATTCTTATCCAGGATCGCGTTGGCCAGTTCCATATCTGTGGCTTTCAGGCCTGGATTGTCTTTGCGTACCTGTTCGATGGCAGCTTCCAGGAACGGACCGCGGATGCCGCCGTCACTGGCGACGAAGCTGCCTGCATCGTCTTGGGCGGCAACGATCAGCTTGTGATCCTTGAAGGTCAGGTAAGTCGAGCCGGTGGTTGCACCGGAAGACAGCACATTACGCCAGAAGGTGTCAGCCATCGCTGAACCCATTGGGATGGAAAGCAAGGCTACGGTGGCGACAGCGAACTTGAGACGCATGATGAATTACTCCAGCTGTGGTTGTTCTGAGGGGTTGGATAGCCAAAGCTACGAACTAGTTCAATCAAGGTGTACCGCGTAGTTCACTTTAGCTGGCTCACCACGATGCACAGCCGTCTGGAACAACGCTTTCAACCCTGATCAGCGTTGCTCGCTCTGCGGTGTCACTCGCAGCACTTCCTCAAGTGTAGTCAGCCCTGCCGAGATTTTCTGGGCACCGGACAGACGCAAACTGCGCGTCCCTTCCTTGAAGGCCTGGCGACGCATGGCGGTCAGGTCCAGGTCCGCAGAAATCAATGCCTTGATGTTGTCGGACATGACCATGATCTCGTAAACCCCGGCCCGTCCCCGATAGCCGGTATCGCGACATTCCACACAACCGACCGCCTGATGTGCGCCGGGCGGTACGGGGGCCTGCCATGGGCGGGTCAGGGTTTGCCAGTCGGTTTCGTTCAGATTGATCGGTGCCTTGCAGTGCGGACACAGGGTCCGCACCAGACGCTGGGCCATGACGCCAAGGATGGTCGCCTTGAGCAGGTAATGCGGCACACCCAGCTCGAGCATACGGCTGATGGCGCTGGGTGCGTCGTTGGTGTGCAGCGTCGACAGCACCAAATGCCCGGTGAGTGCCGCCTGAATGGCCATTTCAGCGGTCTCCAGGTCGCGAATCTCGCCGATCATGATGATATCCGGGTCCTGTCGCATCAGCGCGCGCACGCCGGCGGCAAAGCTCAGTTCGATGTTGTGCTGCACCTGCATCTGGTTGAAGGCCGGCTCGACCATCTCGATGGGGTCTTCGATGGTGCACAGGTTGACCTCGGAGGTCGCCAGTTTCTTGAGGGTGGTGTACAGCGTGGTGGTCTTGCCCGAACCGGTCGGGCCGGTGACCAGAATGATGCCGTTGGGCTGACGGGTCATTTCCTGCCAGCGCCGCAGGTCGTCACTGGAGAAGCCCAGTTGGTCGAAGTCCTTGAGCAACACCTCGGGGTCGAAGATCCGCATGACCATTTTTTCGCCGAACGCGGTCGGCAGGGTCGACAGGCGCAACTCCACTTCACGATTTTCAGGCGTGGTGGTCTTGACCCGCCCGTCCTGTGGTTTGCGTTTTTCGGCGACGTTCATCCGCCCCAGGCTTTTCAGGCGGCTGACAATCGCCATGATCACCTGCGCCGGAAACTGGTAAACGTTATGCAGCACGCCGTCGATGCGAAACCGCACGGTGCCCTGTTCGCGGCGCGGCTCGATGTGAATATCGCTGGCGCGTTGCTGGAAGGCGTACTGGAACAGCCAGTCGACGATATTGACGATGTGCGCGTCGTTGGCGTCAGGCTCCTGATCGCTGGCGCCGAGCTTGAGCAACTGTTCGAAGTTGCCCATGTTGCTCATTTTTTGCTCAGAGGCGCTGGCACCGCTGACCGACTTGGCCAGCCTGAAAAACTCCATCGCCATGCGCTGGATGTCTGACGGGTTGGCGACCACACGTTTGATCTGCAGCTTGAGCACATGCGTCAGGTCGGCTTCCCATGAGCGCACATAAGGCTGCGCGCTGGCGATGGTCACCGATTCGCGATCGACCGCCACGGCCAGAATCTTGTGGCGCTGGGCAAAGGCGTAGGACATCAGTGGCGTGACCGCCGCGACGTTGATCTTCAGCGGATCGATACGCATGTAAGGCTGGCCACAGGTTTTGGCCAGCCAGGCGGTCAGGGTTTCCACGTCCAGCTTCTTGCCCGGCCGCTTGAGGTCGTCAAACTGCAGCGAAGCGAGAAACTCGAGGGGATGCAGCTGGATGTTCACCGCGCTGCGACGTTGGGTGAGTGCCGTTTCCGCGTCGTCCTGGCCGAGATAGCCTTCGGCAACCAGATCACGCAACACATCATTCAGATCGAGCCAGCGATCCTGTGAAGAGGGGGCCAGGGCTGCCATGTGGGCTCCTTGAGGCACTTCGTCATTGGACGATGAACAAGAGTAGACGCCAAGCGTGACAGCGTTACTCGTTCTATGCGACCGGGAATTGCCGAAGCGGCTAAATTGAGTCAGCCGGTCGCCAGGGCCACGTGCGTTTGTGGGCTGTTCTGCGCGTCGATCTGTTCGACTTCCACGGAGCATACATCGATCAGGTTACGCATTTTTTCGCCGATCACCTGCGCTCTGTGCCAGCTCAGGCTGGCAACTTGCAGGCCGATGAGCAGCGTCTTCTCTTGTCGCGCCACACTGAGCTGGTCGGGAATCAGGTACTGCATTGCAAACAGGTTCAGCACCTGACAAAGCAATGCAGGCTCGGCTGCAGCAACAATTTGGTAGCGCGCACAGCATGCCGCATTGCTGGATGACCAGTTGTCGGGACGCTGCAAGGGGGCGGTAACGGCTTCAAGGTCAGGCATGTGGATACTCCAGAACAGTGGGAAAATCTTTACATGCCAAAAAAGAAATTTCTGGTCCATCATCATCTGGATTAGGCTTCATTGGACTTGTTAATGCGTAAAAAGCCAATGCGGAAAATTAATTATGCAAACCGAGCTGGACGTTTACGACCGCAAGATTCTGGCGCTGCTACAAGAGGACGCGTCGCTCTCCAGCGCGCAGATTGCCGAGCAGGTCGGCCTCTCGCAATCGCCTTGTTGGCGGCGCATTCAGCGGCTCAAGGATGAAGGGGTCATTCGTCGTCAGGTTGCGTTGCTGGATCGCAAGAAAATCGGCCTGAACACACAGATTTTCGCCGAGGTAAAACTCAACGCCCACGGGCGCTCCAACTTCACCGAGTTCACCGACTCGATTCGTGGCTTCCCGGAGGTGTTGGAGTGCTATGTACTGATGGGGTCGGTGGATTTTCTGCTGCGCATCGTGACGCCGGATATCGAGGCATACGAGCGGTTCTTCTTCGAAAAGCTGTCGCTGGTGCCCGGCATCCAGGAAGTGAACTCGACAGTGGCGCTGTCCGAGATCAAATCCACCACCAGCCTGCCGCTGCTGCGCCAGGGTGGCTGAACGTGCGCTTTTGACCATCCCGCATGCTCAAGATCGGACGCAGAGCGTCCAGAACGGCGTCCCCACGCGGAGCGTGGGAACGATAGTTAACCTACGCATCAAGATGACTATCGTGCCAATGCTCCGCGTTGGCATGCAGTTCGTGACGCTCTGCGTCACAAGTTTGCGCCGCACCGAATACTCAAGATCGGACGCGGAGCGTCCAGAACGGCGTCCCCACGCGGAGCGTGGGGACGATAGTTAACCTAAGCATCAAGATGACTATCGTGCCAATGCTCCGCGTTGGCATGCAGTTCGTGACGCTCTGCGTCACAAGTTTGCGCCGCACCACATGTTCAAGATCGGACGCGGAGCGTGGGGACGATAATCAACGCCACGAAATCCAGCCGTTACAAACGCAACAGGGTTTTCCACGCGCGGCTCTGGAATACGGTGATTGCCTGTTGCACGCGTGCATCAAGGACTTCATCGCTGATGTCCAGATTGGCCAGTTCTTCCAGCTTGCGTAGTTCGCCGTACAGGCGGTCCAGCTCCGGCAGGTCCAGTGCGCCGCGTGCCCAGTGCAGCCAAGCCTGAATGCGCTCGATGCGCGGTAGTTGTTCGGCCAGGTCTTCTGGCTGCTGCTGATAGCGGCTCAGTTGCAGCGACGTCGCTTCTTCACCCAGCAGGCGTGGCAGCCAGCTGCTCAACAGCGCAGCGCCCTGACGATTGCCACGGGTATTGCGCTCTGTGGTCCAGCTGCGCGCCAGCAACCAACGCGAAGTGTTCAGCGAGAACTCGCCCCAGCGGGTGTCCTGCAACTCTTCCAGAAACTGATCGTGGGCGGCACCGCGTACATCGGCATCTTCCTGCCCGGCCTGAACCAGCGGGCGCCAGTCTTCCAGCAAGGCGTCCAGCGAGGTACGCAGTTGCGCGGTCGAGGCCCGTGGGGCGGCCTGGCCAAGGCTGCTGGTCAGGGCACGCAACTCGGCGAGCATCTCGACCCAGTCCTGCAGCAGACGCCAGTGGCCGTTGAAACGGTATTGCTCGGCCAGACGCTGGCTGCTGCCCAGCAGATGCCAGGCCAGCGCGGAGTAGGCTTCGTCCAGCGGCGTTTCTGCGTGCAGAGCGGGAGCGTGCAGGCTCAGCGAGTAGCTGCTGGCATCAAGCAGGCGATAACCGCGCTCTGCCTTGCTGATATCGCACGGCATCAACGGCAGCGTTGCAGCCAGCTCGGCGGCCAGTTCCAGCAGCGCGGCAGGTTCGCCTTCGCGCAGTTCAAGCTCCAGCTCGCAGATTTCTTCCTTTTGCTTGCCTGCAACCACCTGGCCCAGGTCCAGCGCGGCTTCGATCACCACTTTGGCCTTGCCACGACCCCAGGCAATTTCGGCCTTTTCACGGATGAAATCGGTGGTGAACAACGGCTTGATGGTTTTCTTGTCCAGCCCGGCCAGTTGCTCGGGCCAGCAATCGCCTTCGAGCTTTTTCAGGTCGAGCTTGGCTTTGCTCAGGTCCCACTTGTATTCATTGCGCTCGGACAGGCCGGCAACACTTTGCCCGCGCGTCTTCATGGTCTGGATGATCTGATCGCCATCGCGACGGATGCGCAGGGCGACTTTGGCCTGTGCCAGCTCGCCCTCTGGGGTATCGAAATACTGGTTCGACAGTTCAAGGCGCTCCCAGCCACTCTTGTTGCGCTTCTTGAGCAACGGGTGTTCGCGCAGTGCAGCGAGGGTCTCGCGGCTGACGCGGAGTTTGATTTCTGTTTCTTTTTGCATGGCCGGGGGAATCCAAACGCTGATACTGATAAACGGGAGCGCAGCCCATGACTGAACGGCTGCTAAGGCCGTTAGTGTACAGGACATGGCCCGAAACGGTTTATTCCTGGGTTGCTATGGCCCTATGATGGGCCGTGTTTCGTCTTGATTACAGGAAGCGCCCATGCCGTTGCCGTCCATGAAAGACCAGTTCGCCGCCTTGATCGCTGCGCCATCGGTGAGCTGCACGCAGCCTTCTCTGGACCAGACCAACCGGCCTGTCATCGATCTGCTCGCCGGATGGCTCGGGGATCTGGGTTTTGCCTGCGACATCCAGCAGGTTTCCCCCGGCAAGTTCAATCTGTTGGCAACTTATGGCACAGGTCCGGGCGGCCTGGTGCTGGCGGGCCACAGCGACACCGTACCTTTCGACGAGGCGCTGTGGAAAACCGACCCGTTGAAGCTCACCGAAGTCGATGGCCGCTGGGTCGGGCTGGGCAGCTGCGACATGAAGGGCTTCTTTGCGCTGATCATCGAGGCGGTGCGTGGGCTTATTGATCAACCGTTCAAACAGCCGCTGCTGATCCTCGCCACCTGCGATGAAGAAAGCTCGATGGCCGGGGCTCGCGCACTGGCAGAGGCCGGACGTCCGCTGGGCCGCGCAGCAGTTATCGGAGAGCCGACCGGGCTCAAGCCGATTCGCCTGCACAAAGGCGTAATGATGGAACGCATCCACATCCTTGGGCGCAGCGGCCATTCTTCAGACCCCAGCCTTGGCCACAGCGCGCTGGAGGCCATGCACGACGCGATCAGCGAACTCAAGGGCCTGCGTACGCAATGGCAAGCGCAATACCGCAACCCGCAGTTCACTGTGCCGCAACCGACCCTGAACCTGGGCTGCATTCATGGTGGCGATAACCCGAACCGGATTTGTGGCCAGTGCTCGCTGGAATTTGACCTGCGCCCATTGCCGGGCATGGACCCTGAGGTGCTGCGGGCAGCCATTCGCCACAAGCTTGAGCCGCTGGCCGAGCTGCACCAGGTAAAGATCGACTATGCTCCGCTGTTCCCCGAGTGTGCGCCCTTCGAACAGGCTGCTGACGTTGAACTTGTGCGCGTTGCTGAACGACTGACCGGTCATACGGCTGCAGCAGTAGCATTCGGCACCGAAGCGCCTTATCTTCAGCGCCTTGGCTGTGAAACGCTGGTGCTCGGCCCGGGCGATATCGCCTGTGCGCATCAGCCGGGGGAATACCTCGAAATGTCACGTCTGGACCCTACAGTGCGTCTGTTACGTCAATTGATCGAACATTACTGCCTGACTCCCCAGTGAGCCCGGTACTATCAACGTTGAATAAAAGGAGATTGCGCGTGTTGCCAAGCCTGTTCCGACGATAACCACCACACCGTTGTGCGTGCTTTTTCTCTTCGTCCATTTTCTCTACAGGCTCTTGTTGTCATGCCCGAATACGTCAACTGGCTTCGCCACGCGTCTCCGTACATCAATGCTCACCGTGATTGCACCTTCGTCGTCATGCTGCCCGGCGACGGCGTTGCGCACCCTAACTTCGGCAATATCGTCCATGACCTGGTGCTGCTGCACAGCCTGGGCGTGCGTCTGGTGCTGGTGCACGGCTCGCGTCCACAGATCGAAAGCCGCCTGGCCCAGCGCGGCATTACGCCGCGTTACCATCGCGACATGCGCATCACCGATACCGAGACGCTGGAGTGCGTGATCGATGCTGTGGGTCAGCTGCGCATCTCGATCGAGGCGCGCCTGTCGATGGACATGGCTGCTTCACCGATGCAGGGCTCGCGGCTGCGGGTGACCAGTGGCAATGTGGTGACTGCACGGCCTATCGGCGTGCTGGAAGGTGTCGATTATCAGCACACCGGCGAAGTGCGTCGGGTTGACCGCAAGGGCATCAATCGCCTGCTGGATGAGCGTCATATCGTGCTGCTGTCGCCGCTGGGTTATTCACCGACCGGCGAGATTTTCAATTTGGCCTGTGAAGACGTTGCCACGCGTGCGGCCATTGATCTGGCTGCCGACAAACTGCTGCTGTTCGGTGCCGAAACCGGGTTGCTGGACGAGCAGGGCCGACTGGTGCGCGAGCTGCGTCCGCAACAGGTACCTGCGCACTTGCAGCGTCTGGGTGCCAACTATCAGGCTGAATTGCTCGGTGCAGCGGCCGAGGCCTGCCGCGGTGGTGTGGCGCGCAGCCATATCGTCAGCTATGCCGAGAATGGCGCACTGCTGACCGAGCTGTTCACCCGCGACGGTGGCGGTACGCTGGTTGCGCAGGAGCAGTTTGAGCTGGTGCGCGAAGCGGCCATTGAGGATGTCGGCGGCTTGATGGACCTGATCACGCCGCTGGAAGAGCAGGGCATTCTGGTACGTCGTTCCCGCGAAGTGCTGGAGCGCGAGATCACTCAGTTCAGCGTGGTCGAGCGGGAAGGGCTGATCATTGCCTGCGCGGCGCTGTACCCGATTGCGGACTCGGAGTCAGGCGAATTGGCATGTCTGGCCGTCAATCCGGAATATCGCCACGGTGGGCGCGGGGACGAGTTGCTGGAGCGCATTGAAAACCGCGCCAGAGCGCTGGGTATCAAGACCCTGTTCGTCCTTACCACCCGTACCGCGCACTGGTTCCGTGAGCGTGGCTTCGAGCCCAGCAGCGTCGACCGCCTGCCAAGCGCCCGCGCGTCGCTGTACAACTACCAGCGTAATTCGAAGATCTTCGAAAAGGCGATATAAGCCTGGGGGCGGACGCAGAGCACTCTTGGCTATATTTTGTGGGAGTGAGCTTGCTCACGAAGAGGCTGGTACAAGCCCCCGGAAAGGGGCGTTTGAACCGTCCCTTTCGTGAGCCGGCTCACGCCCACATTAATTGCCCGTATCAGTTGCTGATCGACAGAATGCTCGCCTGATAAGACCCCACGAACGTGTCGAAATCCACCACTTCCTCGGTCGCTTCCAGTTCGGCCTGTTCTTCGATCGAGGTTTTGGCCTGGGCTTCGAAGTCTGCCTGTTCCTGAGCGCTCAGCGGGTGAGTGCGGAAGTATTCGGCGTGGACCTGACTCTGGCGCAGGGAGAACGCGGTAAAGCCCTCGTTATGCGCTTCCATGCTGGCCAGCACCTGAGCAGACGGTGTGAGCGCGGTATCGTCGATCTTTGCCTGTTGCACGGCAATCGACTTGATATGCTCATCGATGCCCTGGGCCTGATCCAGCAGTCGGGCAATCGGTGTGATTTTTTCCAGCAGCTCGGTTGCCCAGGTCTTGAGATCAACAGGGCTGTTGTTGCGCTGCAGGCTCAGGCCCGGACGGCGACCTTCCTTGACCACTGCCAGGAAGTTCGAGCTTGCATTGGAACACTCATGGCTTGCCAGTTGCTGGCTTTCCTCAAGCGCGCAGTACAGCACGAACGCATCGATGAAGCGTGATTGCTCCAGGCTGATGCCGGTAGGCAGGAACGGGTTGATGTCCAGGCAGCGCACTTCAACGTACTGCACACCACGGGCCACAAGCGCCTGAATAGGGCGCTCGCCGCTATAGGTCACACGCTTGGGGCGAATGTTGGAGTAGTACTCGTTCTCGATCTGCAACACGTTGGTGTTCAGCTGAACCCACTCGCCGTTCTGGTCATGAGTGCCGACATCGACGTAAGGCTTATAAGGCGTGGCCACGGCCTTGCGCAGGCTGTCGGTGTAGCTGACCAAGTCGTTATAGCAAGGGGTCAGGTCGGCCTGGGCGTCGCTTTGATAGCCCAGATCGCTCATACGCAGGCTGGTGGCGTACGGCAGATACAGGGTGTCGGCGTCGAAATGTTGTTCCAACTGATGTTTTCGGCCGCGCAGGAAGCCCGCATCCAGCGCTGGTGAAGCACCGAACAGGTACATCAGCAGCCAGCTGTAGCGGCGGAAGTTGCGGATCAGCGCGATGTAGGAATGCGATTGGTAGTCGCGCGCGTCGCCAGCGAAGTCTTCGGTCTGCTTGAGCAGCGCCCAGGCGTCTTCCGGCAACGAGAAATTGTAATGAATGCCAGCGATGCACTGCATGGTCTTGCCATAGCGCAGCGCCAGGCCTTTGCGGTACACGTATTTGAGCTTGCCGATGTTCGACGTGCCGTAATAGGCAATCGGTATGTGCTCTTCATCGGGCAGCGGGCATGGCATCGACGGGCTCCAGAGCAACTCGTCGCCCAGCTTGCTGTAGGCGAAGCGATGGATCTTGTCCAGGCTATCGATGGTCTCGGCCGGGTTCTTCAGCGCAGGCGTGATGAACTCCAGCAGCGATTCGGAATAGTCGGTCGTGACCTGACCGTTGGTCAGTGCAGCACCCAGAGCTTGCGGGTGAGGCGTCTGTGCCAGTTCTGCGGTTGCGGTAACGCGCAGGCACTCGCGCTCGATACCGTGCAGGCACTGCTCCAGCAGAGAGAGGTTGTTGCGCTCGCCGAGCAATGCAAGACGACGGTTTAAAAGTTCGCTCAAGGTGTAATCCTTCACGCATCGGTCGCCCCGATATGGGGGTGGACTTGACGGTCTACAAGGGTGAAGAAAGGAACTGGCGTAGTCGCCTGGTTGGTCTGTAGCGCCTGTTCACAATCACTGCTCTATGTCGTACCACCCAAATGGACTCGGCACCACGCTAATGGTGCCGAAATTAACCTAAATGATGTCGATACGGCTAGGTTCTGTTCACAGTGATTGCTTTCATCAGCCTTTATCGCAGTCTAGATGACTGCGAATGTGCCCTGGGCTTTGGCGACGAGTTTGTCGCC
This sequence comes from Pseudomonas amygdali, assembly GCF_002699855.1. Classification (GTDB taxonomy): domain Bacteria; phylum Pseudomonadota; class Gammaproteobacteria; order Pseudomonadales; family Pseudomonadaceae; genus Aquipseudomonas; species Aquipseudomonas amygdali. The sequence continues at coordinate 28,949 of NZ_LKBW01000283.1, forward strand.
CTGAACGACTTCAGCCTCGACCACCAGCGTGCGGCGACCCGCGTGCAGCACCTTGGCGATGCACAGGACTTCTCCCTCGGAGACGCCACGCACGTAGTTGATCTTGCACTCGATGGTGACACTGCGCTGGTCGAAACCGTGGGAGCTGGAGCAGGCCAGCCCCATGGCGATATCGACCAGACTGAAGATTGCCCCGCCGTGCATCACGTTGCCGCGATTGCGCAGATGCGCCTCCAGCGGCAACGCAACCTCCGCCACGCCCTCGTCCAGACGCCGCAGTTCGCAGCCGAGCATCTTGAAGTAGGCACTTTGGGTCAGATCTTCAGGAATATCCATCAGCGCTTCTTCAACTGCTTGGCATTGGCAAACAGCGAAGCCATTGCGTTGTTGATGGGCGCGGGTGCTGTGGTTTCCTTGCGTGGAGCGCTGTTCTGCTGGCGAGGCGAGGAACCTGGGCGTGCACCGCGTGCACCGTCGACCTTCTCGCCGGGCGTGTCGCTCATGCGCATCGACAGGCCGACGCGTTTGCGCGGAATGTCGACTTCCATGACCTTCACTTTCACCACATCACCGGCCTTGACCGCCTCACGCGGGTCCTTGATGAACTTCTCGGACAATGCCGAGATGTGTACCAGACCGTCCTGATGCACGCCGATATCGACGAACGCACCGAAATTGGTGACGTTGGTGACCACGCCTTCGAGAATCATGCCCGGTTGCAGGTCCTTGAGTTCTTCGACACCGTCCTGAAACTCTGCCGTCTTGAACTCCGGACGCGGGTCGCGACCCGGTTTTTCGAGTTCCTGCAGAATGTCGGTCACGGTCGGCAGACCAAAGGTCTCGTCGGTGAATTTCTTCGGGTCCAGGCGTTTGAGAAAGCTCGCATCGCCAATCAACGAGCGAATATCGCGGTCGGTTTCTGCCGCAATACGCTGCACCAGTGGATAGGCTTCCGGGTGAACGGCAGAAGAGTCCAAGGGGTTGTCACCGGTCATCACGCGCAGGAAGCCTGCGGCCTGTTCAAAGGTCTTTTCGCCCAGACGGCTGACTTTCTTCAGCGCTGCACGCGTCTTGAACGCGCCGTTTTCATCGCGATGCGCAACGATGTTCTGCGCCAGTGTGGTGTTAAGGCCGGAAATCCGCGCCAGCAACGCCACCGAAGCGGTGTTCACGTCCACGCCAACAGCGTTCACGCAGTCTTCAACCACCGCGTCCAGGCCGCGCGCCAGTTTGAGCTGCGAGACGTCATGCTGATACTGACCGACACCGATGGACTTCGGATCGATTTTTACCAGCTCGGCGAGCGGGTCCTGCAAGCGACGGGCGATGGAGACCGCGCCACGGATCGATACGTCGAGGTCCGGGAATTCCTTGGCGGCCAGTTCCGACGCGGAATAAACCGATGCGCCTGCTTCGGAAACCATGACCTTGGTCATTTTCAGACCTGGGTATTTTTTGATCAGGTCAGCGGCGAGCTTGTCGGTTTCGCGGCTGGCGGTGCCGTTGCCGATAGCGATCAGATCGACCGAGTGCTTGGCGCACAGGGCAGCCAGCACGGCAATGGTCTGATCCCACTGGTTCTTCGGCACATGCGGGTAAACGGTCGCGTAGTCGAGCAGCTTGCCGGTTGCGTCCACCACAGCGACCTTGCAGCCGGTGCGCAGGCCCGGGTCCAGACCCAGTGTGGCGCGCTGGCCAGCCGGGGCGGCGAGCAGCAGGTCGTGCAGGTTATGGGCGAAAACGTTGATGGCTTCGGTCTCCGCGCCGTCGCGCAGCTCGCCCAGCAGGTCGGTTTCCAGGTGGCTGTACAACTTGACCTTCCAGGTCCAGCGCACCACCTCTGCCAGCCATTTGTCTGCAGGGCGGTTCTGGTTCTGGATGCCGAAGCGTTCACCGATCATCAGTTCGCAAGGGTGCATGGCACCCGGCAGTTCTTCACCGACTTTCAGTGCGGAGCTGAGAAAACCTTCGTTGCGGCCGCGGAAAATCGCCAGAGCACGGTGCGAAGGCATGCTCTTGAGCGGCTCGTCATGTTCGAAGTAATCGCGGAACTTGGCACCTTCCTCTTCCTTGCCCGGCACCACGCGTGCGCTGATTACTGCTTCCTGTTTGAGGAAGCTGCGCAGCTTGTCGAGCAACGATGCGTCTTCGGCGAAGCGCTCCATCAGGATGTACTTGGCGCCTTCCAGCGCAGCCTTGACATCGGCCACGCCTTTCTCGGCGTCGACAAAACGGGCTGCTTCGGTTTCAGGAGCGAGGCTCGGGTCGTTGAACAGGCCGTCAGCCAGCTCGCCCAGACCGGCTTCAAGGGCGATCTGGCCCTTGGTGCGGCGTTTCTGCTTATAAGGCAGGTACAAATCTTCAAGGCGGGTCTTGGTGTCGGCCAGCTTGATGTCGCGAGCCAGCTCCGGGGTCAGCTTGCCTTGCTCTTCAATGCTGGCAAGAATGCTGACACGCCGGTCATCCAGCTCACGCAGATAGCGCAGGCGTTCTTCCAGATGGCGCAATTGCGTGTCATCAAGACTGCCGGTCACTTCCTTGCGGTAGCGGGAAATGAAGGGCACGGTCGAGCCTTCATCCAGTAGTGCTACGGCCGCTGCGACCTGTTGTGGGCGTACGCCGAGTTCTTCGGCGATGCGGCTGTTGATGCTGTCCATAAAACCACCTGGAGTTGTGAGCAAAAAACTGGGCTATGTACGAATTGCCTTGCCTGAATATCGTCCGCCAGCATTTATTTTCAGCGCTGGCGAACCGCCACAAGGCCAGCATTGCCTGACTTTGAGGGCGGCGCATTATACCCGGCGAAGGCGGATTAGGGGATCGGCCGACAAATGTGGTCTTTTTTCGGCGAAAAAGCCTGCACAAGTGCCGCCTCCAGTAAAATCTGCTAACAATGCACAAGGTGCGCATCACCGCAGCTACGCCATAATGCGCCCCGAGATCAGAGGAGCATCCGATGAGCAGCACCGCACAAAATGCTGAAGGCGAAAAAATCCTTATTGTCGATGACGATCCGGGGCTGAGCAGTCTCCTGGAACGTTTTTTCACCAGCAAGGGCTACCGGGCCCGCGCCGTGGCAAACGTGGAGCAAATGGACCGACTATTGGCCCGCGAGGTGTTCAACCTTGTGGTGCTGGACTTGATGCTGCCCGGAGAAGACGGCCTTTCAGCTTGTCGTTGTCTGCGAGCCGCGAACAATCAGGTGCCGATCATCATGCTGACCGCCAAGGGCGATGAGCTGAGCCGCATCAAGGGGCTCGAACTGGGTGCTGACGATTACCTGGCCAAGCCGTTCAACCCAGACGAGTTGATGGCGCGGGTCAAGGCTGTTCTGCGTCGTCAGGCTGCGCCTGTACCCGGCGCGCCCGGCAGTGAAGACGAGTCGGTCAGTTTCGGCGACTACGAGCTCTCCCTGGCAACCCGCGAACTCAAGCGTGGCGACGTGGTGCATATGCTGACCACGGGTGAATTCGCGGTACTCAAGGCTCTGGTCATGCACGCTCGCGAGCCGCTGACCCGTGACAAGCTGATGAACCTGGCCCGCGGCCGGGAGTGGGATGCGCTGGAGCGATCCATCGACGTACAGATTTCCCGTCTGCGTCGCCTGATCGAGCCGGATCCTTCAAAGCCCCGCTATATCCAGACCGTCTGGGGCGTAGGCTATGTATTCGTTCCGGATGGTGCCGGTAATCGCTGATAAGCCGGTTGTCAGCACAGAAGTCCGTCATTCCCGCCAGTTACGTCGATAATCTCTTTCAAGGTTATCGGCGTACTGGTTTTTTGCGTTCGTCCATCGGGTCCGGCCCGCGTTCGGCAAACCTGCGAGCCTCGCTCGCCTTGCAAAGTGTATGGCTGCAGTTATGAAGACTCCGCTCTGGTTTCCGCAAAGCTTTTTCTCTCGCACGCTCTGGCTGGTGCTCATCGTCGTGCTGTTTTCCAAGGCGCTGACGCTGGTTTATCTGCTGATGAACGAAGACGTGCTGGTCGACAGGCAATACAGCCACGGCGTTGCGCTGACGCTGCGAGCGTATTGGGCAGCCGATGAAAATGATCGTGAGGCGATTGCCGAAGCGGCCGGTCTGATTCGAGTCGTGGGCGGTGGCGTGCCGGAAGGTGAGCAGCACTGGCCGTACAGTGAGATCTACCAGCGGCAGATGCAGGCCGAGCTGGGTGCCGATACGGAAGTGCGTTTGCGTGTGCACGCACCTCCCGCGCTCTGGGTCAGGGCGCCGAGCCTTGGGGATGGCTGGCTGAAAGTACCGCTTTATCCGCACCCGTTACGCGGCCAGAAAATCTGGAGTGTGCTGGGCTGGTTCCTGGCCATCGGGTTGCTCTCCACGGCGTCGGCGTGGATTTTTGTGCGTCAACTGAATCAGCCGCTCAAGCGTCTGGTCTTTGCGGCTCGACAGCTGGGGCAGGGGCGCAGCGTGCGCTTGCCGGTCAGTGACACACCCAGTGAGATGACCGAAGTCTATCGGGCCTTCAATCAGATGGCCGAAGACGTCGAGCAGGCAGGGCAGGAGCGCGAACTGATGCTGGCTGGCGTCTCCCATGACTTGCGTACACCACTGACGCGTCTGCGCCTGTCTCTGGAGCTGATGAACGACAATGAGTTCTCCGAAGGCATGGTGCGGGATATCGAGGACATGGATGCCATTCTTGACCAGTTCCTGGCGTTCATTCGCGATGGGCGTGACGAAGAGATTGAAGAAGTCGATCTGGGGCATCTGGTGCGCGACGTGGTTGCACCCTTCAATAACGATGAAGACAGCATCCGTCTGTGTCTGGAACCGATCCCGCCCTTCCCGCTGAGGCGCGTATCGATGAAGCGTCTGCTGACCAACCTTATCGGCAACGCCAGGCATCATGCCGGTAACGGTATCGAAGTGGCTGCCTATGTATCCGGTGACAGAAATGCGCCGTACGTAGTGTTGAGCGTACTGGACAGGGGCGCAGGCATCGATCCGTCCGAGCTTGATACCATCTTCAACCCGTTCATTCGCGGTGATCGCGCCCGCAGTGGCAAGGGGACTGGCCTGGGGCTGGCTATCGTCAAGCGCATCGCTGCCATGCACGGCGGCAACGTCGAGTTGAGAAATCGTTCGGGGGGAGGCCTGGAGGCGCGAGTGCGTCTGCCTTTAGGGCTGATGCTGCCGAGGGATGCTATCTAGAAAGAATCGTAAAGGGAATAAAGCGCCGTGCGGGTCATGGAGGATGTTCGACAGGTGGGAGTATCAGTTTTTTTGTGTTCGGGCTGGTTAGGGCCTGCCGTCAGGCAGGCCCTTGTTTTACCAGCTCGG
>NZ_LKBW01000284.1 GCF_002699855.1 Pseudomonas amygdali
CCGAGCTGGTAAAACAAGGGCCTGCCTGACGGCAGGCCCTAACCAGCCCGAACACAAAAAAACTGATACTCCCGTTTGTGGCCATCTTTGGCCAGGACGTAATTGTTGCAGGTGCCTGGGTTGACCTTACGCTCGATGGTGCTCGACGGCTCGCCGCCGATGGTCAGGACCTGCTGGCGCGTCATGCCGTTCTCAACCTGCTTGACCAGCGGTTCGTTGCGATAAGTGACGTAATCCACCGGGTTCTGCACGGTTGTGTTACTGCAGCCGGCCATCGTCGCCAATACAAAAGTCGCCGCGAAGATTTTCTTGTACATCGTCATTGCTCCACATGTCAGAGCCGGTCTTGGCCCGGTAGCGCTTTGAGCAGGAAACCGGGCTAAGAGTTCGAAAAAAAGATGGCGATACGGCAGTACCTCTCGCGACAATCCCTGACCGCGAGGTGGCCCTTTGAATATTAGCCAGCACGTTCCCGAAACCGCGAGGTCAATCTGATGGCACGGTCGGACATTAGGGTCCGGCCCTGGGCTCGGTCATCGGTTGTCGGACCGTAGTTCGTTAATCAGCCGCTCCTCAGTGACGGCCAGGAAGATGCGATGAGCGATAAAGAACTGTATGAAATCGAGTACACCTTGCTGGGCGAGCACCACGTAGACGTCATCGAGAATCTGGATGTGCCCATCATCGAAGTGGTACACGAGCTGGCGCTCAAGCACCATGTCGAGCTGGACGATCTTTCAGTCGGTGAAGCCGGCATGGCTCACGCCGCCGGAATCACCGATGTGTCGATTCATAGTGTGGAGGGCAGTGAGGGCAGCGCGACTGCCTAACTCGTCTTTGACCGCAGCGGGGTCGTCCAGCGTTCTGCAAGGATGACGCCGCACAGGGTCAGCGCTCCGCCGAACAGGTGATAGAGCGCAAGTTGTTCGCCCAGCGTCGCCGCGGCGATCAATGCCGTGGCGATCGGCATCAGGTTGAAGAACAGCGTTGTGCGGCTGGGCCCCAGACGCATGATCGAGGTCATCCACAACCATGGCGCAAGCATGGAAGTCGGAATGGCTGCATACAGCACCATCGGAATGTTGCTGGCATTCAAGCCGGTTTTTGCCGACAGGATAAAAGGCGGCAGCAACACGATAAGCGCCAGCAGAATCTGTACGTAAAGCAATTGCAGGGGCGGCAGGCACAATTGCCACTTCTTCAGCAGCGTGCTGTAGACCGCGTACGACGCTGCGGCCACCAGCACCATCGCATCGCCCCGATTGACGCCATGATCGATCAGCCCAGCGGGATTGCCCGCCGACACCACCACTACCACTCCCACGAATGACAGCACAGCGCCCAGCAGTGCGCCACGGGTCAGGCGATTGCCCAGGCAGGCTATCGACAGCCCCAGCGCCATCATGGGCACCAGCGACTGAATGATCCCCATGTTGGTGGCGGTCGTCAGGCTTGCAGCGAAATACGCCAGGCTTTGATACATCGCAGTGCCGAGCACGGCAAGAATGAAAATTTTACCCAGCACCGGTTTGATCGCGGCGCGATTTGCCCAGACAGGCCTGAGCATGAAGGGTGTGAACAGCAAGCCTGCCAGCGCCCAGCGATAAAAGCCTATTTCAGCCGGAAAGATCACTCCGGCAGACGCCTTGGTGACGGCCGTATTGATCGCCCAGATAAGGACTGTAATCAGTGGAAAAGCGTATTGCATGAGGGAATCATCGTTAAAGCGAGGCGTAATTATCCGCCTGTTGGTCGAGAATGCCAGCGGCGATGCAGTGTGCCCCGTCATGGGTCGCAACATCTGACTACACTGAATCACAGCCTGCGCCGTCCGGTGCGGTGGTTCTGGAGAGTTGATCGATGAAGAAGCTCGGTATTCCTTTATTGCTCGTTGGCTTGATGCTGTCTGCTCAGGGGTTCGCGGCGACTGCGCAGCAGGACAAAATGACCACTTGTAATGCCGACGCCAGCGCCAAATCGCTTAAGGGCGATGAGCGCAAGGCGTTCATGAGCACTTGCCTGAAAGCGGCACCAACGCCGGCAGCTACCCAGCAGGACAAGATGAAGACCTGCAATGCGACCGCCAGTACTCAGGCACTCAAGGGCGACGCTCGCAAGAGTTTCATGAGCGATTGTCTCAAGAAGAAATAATTTTCCAGCCAGAGCCATCGCTACAGACAAGGCGCGCGGGTGCAGTAAACACTGCACTTTGGCGCCGTTATCGAGCCGATCATCGGGCAGATGATTGCGCCGCACTTTTTCCGGCTTTCGGATCACTGGTTCTCGACTGAGAAGGCTGGCAGACTGCCCACCTTCCTTGTGTTGCCCGTTGAGGGTCTATGCCAACGTTTTCTGCGCGTCAGGTGTTAATAGCCAGCTGGATTCTTGTATTTGGCGGTCTGTTATTGGTGTTGCCATTCAAGTTGCTGCCCAGCCTGCTGGCCGGACTGTTGGTGTTCGAACTGGTCAACATGCTGACCCCCAAGTTGCAGCGTCTGATCTCTGGCGAACGCGCCCGCTGGCTGGCGGTAGCGCTACTGGGTACTGTGGTGGTCAGCCTGCTGACACTGATTTTTGCCGGTGTCATCAGCTTTGTGCTGCACGAAGCCGAAAACCCCGGGGCCTCGCTGGACAAGTTCATGACCCTGGTGGATCGCGCGCGCGGTCAGCTGCCGCCGTTCATAGATGCCTATCTGCCTGCCAGTGCGGCGGAGTTTCAGGTCTCTCTTGGGCAGTGGCTGCAGAAGCACGTCGGCGAGTTGCAGTTGATCGGCAAGGGCGCAGCACACATGTTCGTTACCATGCTGATCGGCATGGTGCTGGGGGCAATCATCGCCTTGCAGCGTATTTCCGATGTCCATGCGCGCAAGCCGCTGGCGGCCGCACTGTTCGATCGTCTGTATCTGGTCAGTCGCGCATTTCGCAACATCGTTTTCGCCCAGATCAAGATTTCCCTGCTCAATACGGCGTTTACTTCGGTATTCCTGGCCATCGTCCTCCCGTTGTGCGGGATTCACCTGCCGCTGACCAAGACCCTGATCATCATGACCTTCCTGCTCGGCCTGTTGCCGGTGGTGGGTAACCTGATGTCGAATACGCTCATTTTCATTGTCGGCATGTCGATCTCGATCTGGGTAGCGCTGGCTGCGCTGGGTTACCTGATCGTGATTCACAAGGTCGAGTATTTCCTCAATGCACGCATCGTCGGCGGACAGATCAATGCCAAGTCGTGGGAGTTGCTGCTGGCGATGCTGCTGTTCGAAGCCGCCTTCGGCCTGCCGGGTGTGGTGGCAGGGCCGATTTACTATGCGTACCTGAAGAGCGAGTTGCAGAAGGAAGGGTTGGTCTAGGGCGCGTGGATATCTGACTGGCTAGAGTCTGCGGTGCGGCTGGAATCTGTGACGCAGAGCGTCACGAACGGCATTCCCACGCTGGAGCGTGAGGAACGATAGTTCTTTAACTACCGTGCCTGCGCTCCGAGTCATACCACTAGCCGTAACGCTTCTTCGCTTCAATCGCCAGGCCGCTGCCGATGCTGCCGAAGATGTTGCCTTCGACGTGGCGGGCGATGGGCAGCATAGCCGAGACGCTGTTGCGCAGGGCGGGAATGCCGCTGGAGCCGCCGGTGAAGAACACCGTGTTGACCTGCTCGACACTCACGCCCGCGTCGCTGAGCAAGTTCGTCACGCTGTTGCGCACGCGCTCAAGCTGAGCGTCGATTGCCGCCTCGAACATCACCCGGCTCAGGTCCACACTCAATCCTGCTTCCACCCGGTCCATTGGCAGATGGCGGTTTTCAGCGTGGGTCAGCTGGATTTTGGTTTCTTCCACTTCCATGGCCAGCCAGTGCCCGGCGCGCTGTTCGATCAGCTTGAACAGGCGGTCGATGCCACCCGTGTCTTCAATGTCATAACGCATGCTGCCCAGCGCCAGCTGCGACTTTTGCGAGTACACCGCATTGATGGTGTGCCAGGTCGCCAGGTTCATATGGTGGCTGGTCGGCATGTAGGCACCGCTTTTCATACGGCTGCCGTAACCGAACAGCGGCATCACGCCTTGCAGGCTCAGCTGCTTGTCGAAGTCGGTGCCGCCAATGTGCACGCCGCCCGTGGCAAGAATGTCCTGTTGGCGATCATCGTGCTGGCGTCGCTCGGGTGACAGGCGCACCAGCGAGAAGTCCGACGTACCGCCGCCGATGTCGACAATCAGTACCAGCTCTTCGTCTTTGATGGTGGACTCGTAGTCGAATGCCGCAGCAATAGGTTCGAACTGGAACGATACGTCCTTGAAGCCGATCTTGCGGGCCACTTCGGCCAGTGTGTCTTCGGCTTCCTGATCTGCCTGTGCATCGTCATCGACGAAATGCACCGGGCGACCCAGTACCACTTGCTCGAACTCGCGTCCGGCCGTGTGCTCGGCGCGTTTTTTCAGCTCGCCGATAAACAGCGCCAGCAAATCCTTGAACGGCATCGCCGTGCCCAGCACGCTGGTGTCATGCTTGATCAGCTTTGAGCCCAGCAGGCTCTTGAGCGAGCGCATCAGGCGGCCTTCATAACCTTCCAGATACTCGTGCAGCGCCAGGCGGCCATACACCGGGCGGCGTTCTTCCATATTGAAGAACACCACCGACGGTAGAGTAATTTTGTCGTCCTCCAGCGCGATCAACGATTCCACGCCGGGTCGTTGCCAGCCGACGGTGGAATTGGACGTGCCGAAATCGATGCCGCAGGCACGGGCCGGGGATTGGTCATTCATGTCTTTTACGTTCCAGTCAAAAAACGGCCGCGCAGTTTATGTCAGCGCGCGCCAATTGCGTAGCGCGACACGTCGCTTATATTTACTTGGCTGTATTTACCGTCAAGGCTTGAACTGAAGCCCGTTACCCCCGATCTTGAAGGGATTCTCGGTAGACCTGGCTGTCGAACACGATGTTGTCGAGTGATCGACCCGTCTGCAAAGACGGCCGGCTATCTATAAATTTTCGACGTTAGGTAATCCAGATACCTCGTAAACAGAGGGAGCTGGGCGCGTGACGCCAGCGTATATGGCTTTGCCGGATAATTCGGATGGGTGATCGTTACATGGATTTCAAAGACTACTACAAGATACTTGACGTTGAGCCGACTGCGGACGACAAGGCGATCAAGACCGCCTATCGCAAACTGGCGCGCAAGTATCACCCTGACGTCAGCAAGGAAGCAGGCGCTGAAGACAAGTTCAAGGAAGCGTCCGAAGCCTATGAAGTGCTCAGCAGCCCTGATAAGCGCGCTGAGTACGATGAGCTGCGCAAGTACGGTCGGCAGGGTCGTCCGTTCCAGACTCCGCCAGGCTGGCAAAGCCGGGCTGGCGCAGGCGCTGGAGGATTCGAGGAAACGGCAGACTTTTCAGAATTTTTCAGCTCCATTTTCGGCGGCCGGCCACAGCAGGGCGGCCGTACCCGCAACCCCGGGCGTACCGGGCAGGACGTTGAGATGGAGCTGGCAGTCTTCCTTGAGGAGACCTTGTCGGGTGAGTCCAAGCAGGTCAGCTTCAAGGTGCCGCAGCACAGCCCCAACGGGCAGCGCATGAGCGATATCACCAAGACCCTGAACGTGAAGATTCCTGCGGGCGTCGTCGACGGCGAGCGCATTCGCCTCAAGGGCCAGGGCGCGCCTGGAGTGGGCGGGGGTGCCAATGGCGATCTGTACCTGATCATTCGCCTGGCACCGCACCCTCTGTTCGAGGTCGAGGGCCATGATCTGGTCATCACCGTTCCACTGGCGCCCTGGGAAGCAGTGCTGGGCACCAAGGTGGCGGTACCGACGCTGAACAGCAGGATCAACCTGACCATCCGCCCGGACAGTCAGAACGGTCAGCGACTGCGGATCAAGGGTAACGGCTTGATGAACAAGAGCGGCGAGCGGGGCGACCTTTACGCCCAGCTGAAAATCGTCGTGCCCAAGCACACCGACGAGGCAACCCGGGCACTCTGGCAGAAACTGGCAGACAGTGCCTCGTTTGATCCCCGGGCGCAGTGGAAGGGTTGAGCATAGCGGTCTTGCGATTCTGTCTTTTCTGAATGGGCTGATGCGCCACCCGCATCAGCAGGCAATCAGCCTCGCTCAGTTTTTCGGCAGCACCACATTGAAGGTCGTGCCCTCACCAATGGTCGAGGTCACAGTGATGCTGCCACCGTGGGCGTTGACCACTTCCTTGACGATGAACAGGCCAAGACCCAGGCTGGTCGATGTACCGCGTGTTTCGCTGTTTTCCTCGGTGCTGCGCACCAGCGGATCGAAGATCGTCCCGATAGCGTCTTCGGCAATCGGCTTGCCTTCGTTGTGTACCACCAATATCACCGCTTTCTCGGCACCCGTAACACTGACCGTTATCTCGTGACTGGCCGCACCGTGCTGCAGGGCATTGCCGATCAGGTTCTGCAGCATCTGGCTGATCCGCCCGGCGTCCCAGTGCCCTTTGGTGTTGCCTTCGATGTTCAGCACCGGAACAGAGTCCGGTCGCCCGGCGCAGGCTTCCTCGATGGCTTCACGGCAAGCACTGGCCAAATCCATATATTTGCGTTCAACCGGTAGCCCGGCGCCCAGGCGACTGCGCACGAATTCCAGCAGATCGCTGACCATCGAGCCCATATGGCGGGTGCTGGTCTGGATACGCGAAACATAGGACTGGGTCTTTTCGTCCAGCGCTATCTTGCGTGCCAGCAATTCCGTCGACATGCTGACGGCCTGCAGCGGCGCGCGCAGATCGTGACCCAGAATGGCAAGAAATATATCCCGTGAACGGCCAACCCGTTCCGCATAGGCAGCGGTGGATTCGGCAAGCGCCTCGTCGATGGCTTCGTTGAAACGAATCACGTCCTGAAAATCGGCCAGTTGCGGCGTTGCCAGGCTTTCTACCCAGAGGCGGATGACGCTGGCGCGCAGATGGCGAAATTCCGACGTCATCTGCACCAGATCAAAGCCGACCTCATGACGCAACTCGCCATGGCTGCTTCGTCCAGGCTTGGCGTCTTGTTCCGCTCTTCGCCTCTGGCCTTGGCAATCTCCTCGATTTTGCTCTGCACAGTTTTCATGTCCCGTGCAGCTGCGAGCAGAATCGATTTGGCGTGATCGCGCAGCTCCAGCTTGCTCATCGAGTCGGCGGCAGGTTTCAGAGTCCTGGCGAAGTCTTCCCATTCATCGACAATGCGATCCACATGAACAACGATGAACTCGGAAAGGCGCATGGCCGACTACCTTGTTGGAGGAGCGTGACGGAAGATGGCGCATATTATCGCTTTTACATGACACGACAAACAGGGCGTTTACTGTCATTTCTGTCAGTAGACGCCCTTTTTTTGCAGGCCTATGTTCAATCAGCGATTAATTGAATGAGGGGCATGAACATGAGTGTCATCACTGCTACCGATTCAACCTTCCAGAAAGAGGTTGTCGATGCCAGCTGCCACAGGCTTGTGGCGGTGGAGTTCTCGACGAAAGGAAAAGTCAGTAAACGAGGTGATCAAAACGCCAGNAGAAATACGCCGAAAAGGTAAGCCTGATCAGAGTAGAGATCGAGCTGGATTCGGATCTCAAAGACTCTTTGAACCCCGTGACTTCGAACGAGTACGAGATAAATCACGGTCCGACGATGGTTTTTTCAAGGATGGCAAAAGAGTACGGGAAGACCTTGTAGGGCAGCAAACCAGGGAGCGGATGGTGCAAGTGCTGGATGAGTTGCTACTCACCTCATAACCGGAGATTCAGCATGTTGAAGACAGAGTTTGCAGCGTTCGTCGAAGAGCAGATCGCGCTGGCGGGGGAGATACTGGCAGATGCAAAAGTAAGCAAACGGGACTATATGTCGGGAGGCAAACTCAGCGTTTTTCTTGCTCTGCATCGGGTGTTGCAGGGTAAACCGACTGAACAGGATCTGGGCATGTTCGACGCCATCAACGACTCGCTGCAGTCGTTGCAGATACTGAACTCTAAAGAGACATTCCTGGAGCGTCTTGAGCCTTAGGGCTTTAATCCAGTTTGTACGTCAATCCAGTTTGTACGTCGAGCAGCAGGGGCTCAACAAGAGCCCCCACTTTCGAGCGCTTTGCTAGAACAGAAAATACCGTTGTGCCATCGGCAGCACATCGGCCGGTTCGCACCATAGCAACACGCCGTCGGCCTTGACCTGATAGGTCTGTGGGTCAACTTCGATGTCCGGCAGGTAGTCGTTGTGGATCAGGTCTTTCTTCTGCACGGTGCGACAGCCTTTGACTACGCCGATCTGCTTCTTCAGGCCCAGTGACTCCGGTACGCCTGCGTCGAATGCCGCCTGGCTGATAAAGGTCAGGCTGGTTGCATGCAGCGAGCTGCCGTAGCTGGCGAACATGGGGCGGTAGTGAACCGGTTGCGGTGTCGGGATCGAAGCGTTGGCGTCGCCCATCAGGCTGGCGGCAATGGCGCCGCCCTTGAGGATCAGGGTCGGTTTGACGCCGAAGAATGCCGGACGCCACAGCACCAGGTCCGCCCACTTGCCGACTTCGATGGAGCCCACCTCATGGCTGATGCCGTGGGTGATCGCCGGGTTGATGGTGTATTTGGCGATGTAGCGCTTGGCGCGGAAGTTGTCGTTGCCGGGACCGTCCTGCGGCAGGGGGCCGCGCTGCTTCTTCATCTTGTCGGCGGTTTGCCAGGTGCGCATGATCACCTCACCAACCCGGCCCATGGCCTGGCTGTCGGAACTGAGCATCGAAAAGGCACCCAGGTCGTGAAGAATGTCCTCGGCGGCGATGGTTTCCCGGCGTATACGGCTTTCCGCGAATGCCACGTCTTCGGCGATGCTCGGGTCCAGGTGGTGGCAGACCATGAGCATGTCCAGGTGTTCGTCGATGGTGTTACGGGTAAAAGGCCGGGTCGGGTTGGTCGAGCTGGGCAGCACGTTCGGAGAACCACAGGCCTTGATGATATCCGGCGCGTGGCCGCCACCTGCACCTTCAGTGTGGTAGGTGTGGATGGTGCGGTTCTTGAACGCGGCGAGGGTGGTTTCGACGAAACCTGACTCATTCAGCGTGTCGCTGTGAATCGCGACCTGCACGTCGTATTCATCGGCAACGCTCAGGCAGTTGTCGATGGCTGCGGGTGTGGTGCCCCAGTCCTCGTGCAGCTTCAGACCGATAGCGCCCGCCTTGACCTGCTCGATCAGCGGGCCGGGCAGGCTGACGTTGCCCTTGCCGGTGAAGCCAATGTTCATCGGAAACGAATCCGAAGCCTGGAGCATGCGCGCCATGTGCCACGGACCGGGCGTGACCGTGGTGGCGTTAGTGCCAGTGGCGGGGCCGGTGCCGCCGCCGATCATGGTAGTCACGCCGCTCATCAGCGCTTCTTCGATCTGTTGTGGGCAGATGAAGTGGATGTGCGTATCGACGCCGCCAGCGGTGAGGATCATGCCTTCACCGGCAATGACTTCGGTGGCCGCGCCGACCGCAATGGTCACGTCTGGCTGGATGTCCGGGTTACCGGCCTTGCCGATGGCTGCGATGCGTCCATTCTTGATGCCGACGTCAGCCTTGACGATGCCCCAATGGTCGATGATCAGGGCGTTGGTGATCAGCGTGTCGACCACATCGGCGGCCATTAGCTGGCCTTGGCCCATGCCGTCACGGATGACCTTGCCACCGCCGAACTTCACTTCTTCGCCATAGGTGGTGAAGTCCTTCTCGACCTCGATCCACAGCTCGGTGTCGGCCAGGCGAACCTTGTCGCCGACGGTGGGGCCGAACATGTCTGCGTAGGCTTGTCGGCTTATCTTCATCTTTCGTACCTCGGATTCAGAGCGGCAAGCTGCAGGCCGCAAACTGTAAGTTTTTCAAAGCGACCAGCGGCGAGCTGCAAGTCGTTAGTCGTCAAAGCTTTTGATCCTCGTGCCGAGTGCCCATCGTCATACACACGTCCCGATTGGATGCCTGCATGACCGTTGCGGCGATCCGCATTGCTCACGAAGACGTTAGTCCGAACGCCCTGTTTCTGGAGGCTGTACCGGCCTCTTCGCGAACAAGTTCGCTCCTACGGCCTTCGGCCAGAATCAAAAGCAGACTTGTATGTAACGATGAACGCGGAGCGTAGGAACGGTATTCAAAAAGGCTTCAATCCAGATCGCCCATTACCCGTCCGGCAAAGCCGTAGACCTTGCGCAATCCGGCCAGGTCCACCAGCTCGACTTCACGGGACTGGCCCGGCTCGAAGCGCACGGCGGTGCCGGCCGGGATATTCAGGCGCATGCCGCGGCTGGCGGCGCGATCAAAGGTCAGTGCGTCATTGGTTTCGAAAAAGTGGAAATGCGAGCCCACCTGAATCGGCCGGTCGCCGCTGTTGGCAACCGTCAGGCTGAGGGTACGGCGTCCGGCGTTGAGTTCGATATCGCCGGGCTGGATCTGGTATTGACCAGGGATCATGTCGGTTGCCCCAAGGTTTTGAAATAAATGGCGGTCGGATGAAGGCGACCGTCCGGTGTGGCGCAGTAGCCTGGCAGTTCGCCGACGCGGGTGTAGGCCAGCGCGCTATAGAACGCTTCAGCCACCGAGCCCGCTTCGGTGTCCAGGTGCAGCAGCCCGCGTTTGTGTTTTACTGCAACCTGCTCGACTTCGTCCATCAGTTGCCTGCCCAGACCACGACCTCGGGCGCTGGGCAGCACCATCAGTTTCTGCACTTCGGCGCGGTTCAGGCCATTGGGCTTCTGGCACAGTGACAACTGCGCGCTGGCCAGCACATTATCGTCTTCGGCCACCACCCACAGCAGCAGACTGCCTGCGGCGATATCGGCCTTCAGGCCATCGCACCAAGCGTACGCCTGCTGCATATCCAGATCAGCCATGAACCCCACCGATGCGCCGCCGTGAACCGTTTCAAACAGCAACTGCGCCAGACCATGGCGATAATGGGCGAAGCTTTCAGCGGTAACACGTCGCAGTTGTGCATGGTTCATGGCGTGCTCTCTAGAAGGGCTTGGGTGCTTGTGACGCGGGTGCCGGAACACCGGGCGACAAATCCAGTTGCATGAAGGTCAGGTCCAGCCAGCGGCCGAACTTGGTGCCGACTTGCGGCATCTGTCCGGTAGTCTTGAAGCCGAGGCGTTCATG
This sequence comes from Pseudomonas amygdali, assembly GCF_002699855.1. Taxonomy (GTDB): domain Bacteria; phylum Pseudomonadota; class Gammaproteobacteria; order Pseudomonadales; family Pseudomonadaceae; genus Aquipseudomonas; species Aquipseudomonas amygdali. Next base: position 11,111 of record NZ_LKBW01000284.1, read on the forward strand.
CAGGGCGATGGAGGCCGCGTTGCCGCTTTCGATGGCGGCTACCATCATGTGTTTCTCACAGTCTCTGGCTCGTTCGATCAGCGATGCCATCAGGCGCGGCCCCAGCCCCTTGCCGCGCTGGTCTGCGCGAACATAGACCGAATGCTCCACCGTATGGCGAAACCCTTCGAAGGGGCGCCAGTCGCCAAACGATGAGTAGCCCAGCACCTCGCCTGCGTGGTCGACGGCCACCAGAATTGGATACGCCTGACTCTGGCGAGCTGCGTACCAGGCCTGGCGGTTGGCCAGGTCGACCGGTTGTTCATTCCAGATAGCCGTGGTGTTGAGCACTGCGTCGTTGTAGATGGCCAGAATGCCTGGCAGATCGACCGGCAGGGCATCGCGAATCACGTCTTGCATGATCACTCCCTCAGGCAATCGGCTGATGCACGGTGACCAGTTTGGTGCCGTCCGGGAAGGTGGCTTCCACCTGAATCTCCGGGATCATCTCCGCAATGCCTTCCATGACCTGATCGCGGGTCAGCAGGGTCGTGCCGTAGTGCATGAGGTCAGCGACGGTCTGCCCGTCACGCGCACCTTCAAGCAGCGCCGCAGAGATGTAGGCCATGGCTTCCGGGTAATTGAGCTTCACGCCGCGCGCCAGACGCCGTTCGGCAACCAGTCCGGCAGTGAATATCAGCAGCTTGTCTTTTTCGCGTGGTGTCAGGTCCATGGGGCTTCCGTTTGTTCAAATTCGGTGGTTGATCGTTCCCAGGCTTGAGCCCTCATCGTTATGTATAAGTCTGTTTTGGGGTCTGGCCGAAGGCCGTGGGAGCGAACTTGTTCGAGAAGGGGCCGGTGTAGTCGCCGAAAATGCAGCGCCTAAAACATTGTCTTCGCGAACACGTTCGCTCCCACGCCCTGCGGGCAGAAGCGCTAAAAGCCCCCGATTTTCGGGCTTTTCAGGACTTATGTATCACGCTGAGTGTATCAGCGCCGAGGGTGTAGCCTGGAATGCAGAGCGTCCAGTCATCAATCAGGTGTTCCAGATTCTTGGCGTTACCGCCTCGCGTCCCAGCAGGGCAGGGCGCAGGTATTTCCAGATTTGTATCAGCCAGGCGCGCGCGTGCAATGCTTCGTCTGCCAGGCAGCGAGCCACTACAAGGCCCGGCAATTGGGTCAGATCACCGCGTACCGGGTTGGGCATCGACAGCGAGCGACAGGCCTCAAGCAGATCGCTGCTCACTTCACCGGTCAGCAGCAGGGTGGCGAATACCGTTTTGCCGTCCAGGCCGATGGGCGAGTCCAGCAGCCCGTCGCCACCGATAATGCGTTGCCGTTCGTGCCAGAGCAATGTGCCGTCGCGGCGGATATCCAGATGCGACTGAAAATGTCCCTGCTCGAAACGCTCGCCGCTGGCCGGACGGCCCAGTGCTACTACATCCCAGTAGCATAGCTTCGCGTCACCGTGTAGTTCTATGCGGGTGGTAAGTTCTGCCTGGGCATTGCTGAAGACGATGGTTTCCTGCGGCAGCCATTCCAGTGTCGCGCCGGGGTGGACGTGCAGTTCAAGTTGCTGAAAGGCCGGGCTGGCGGCGCGATACCATTTCGCTGCGCCGGGGCTGGTCAGTTGTGCCCAGGCATCGGCACCGACCGTGGCTGAAATGTCCAGCCGGTCTCCCCCGGCGATACCGCCCGGTGGGTGAACGATGATGTGCTGGCACACCTGCGGTCCTTCGGCATACAGATGCTTTTGCACCCGCAGCGGCCCTTTGTGGCGACGTTGGGTCGGGCGTGTGCAGTCATCGAAACGGCCATAACCCAATTCCAGCTCGGCATGCCAGCTGGGGGTAAAAAGGGCGGTGTTGGCAGGCAGATTCATGGTGTCTTCATTGGATTGTCGAGTGCAGCACGATAACGGATTGGCGCATTAATTAAATAGTCACCAGACCGCGAACCCCTTCGGTCTCCATGTTCTCGCCACGGCCCTGCTGGACGATTTCTCCCCGCGACATCACCAGGTATTGATCGGCCAGTTCCGCCGCGAAGTCGTAGAACTGCTCGACCAGCAGAATCGCCATGTCGCCGCGCTCGGCCAGTTTTTTGATCACTGCGCCGATTTCCTTGATCACCGAGGGCTGAATACCTTCGGTGGGTTCGTCGAGAATCAGTAAGCGTGGACGACTCGCCAATGCCCGGCCTATCGCCAATTGCTGCTGCTGACCACCGGACAGATCGCCGCCACGCCGATGTTTCATCTGCAGCAGCACCGGGAACAGCTCGTAGATAAATGCCGGCACTTCCTTGGCTTCGGAGCCCGGAAAGCGTGACAGGCCCATCATCAGGTTTTCCTCGACCGTCAGCCGGCCGAATATTTCCCGGCCTTGCGGCACATAAGCAATCCCGGCATGCACCCGCTGATGCGTCTTGAACTGGGTGATGGCCTTGCCTTCCCATTGCACCGAGCCTTCCTTCGACGGCAACAAGCCCATCAGCACACGCAACAGCGTGGTCTTGCCTACGCCATTGCGGCCCAGCAGGCAGGTGACTTCACCGACCTTCACATCAAACGACAGACCACGAAGAATGTGGCTGCCACCGTAATACTGATGAAGCTTTTCGACCTGGAGCATGGTGAATGTTCTCGTCGGTTGCAGCGTAATCGTAATGTTGGGACGCGGGGCGTCTGGACAGGTATTTCCGTGCCGCGCGCCGATCAGTTCGTTGCGTCAGCGCCCTAAATACACTTCGATTACGCGTTCGTCGGCCTGCACGTCGTTCAGCGAGCCTTCGGCCAATACGCTGCCTTGGTGCAGCACGGTGACGTGGTCGGCAATCGAGCCGACGAAGCCCATGTCATGCTCGACCACCATCAGTGAGTGTTTGCCGGCCAGGCCCTTGAACAGCTCGGCGGTGAATTCGGTTTCGGCGTCGGTCATGCCCGCCACCGGCTCGTCGAGCAGCAGCAATTGCGGGTCCTGAACCAGCAGCATGCCGATCTCCAGAAACTGCTTCTGGCCGTGAGACAGCAAGCCCGCCGGGCGGTGCATGGAGGTGGTCAGGCGAATGGTTTCCAGGACTTCGCGTATCCGGTCCTGCTGTTCGCCGCTCAACCGCGCACGCAAACTGGCCCATACCGATTTGTCGGTCTTTTGAGCCAGTTCAAGGTTCTCGAGCACGCTCAAGGCTTCGAACACCGTCGGCTTCTGGAACTTTCGGCCAATTCCGGCCTGAGCAATCTGCACTTCGCTCATCTGCGTCAGGTCCAGCGTTTCGCCGAACCAGGCCTTGCCGTGGCTGGGGCGGGGCTTGCCGGTGATGACGTCCATCAGCGTGGTCTTGCCAGCGCCGTTGGGGCCGATGATGCAGCGCAGCTCGCCCACGCCGATGTACAGATTCAGATCGTTCAGTGCCTTGAAACCGTCGAAGCTGACGCTGATGTCTTCCAGCGTCAGGATCGTGCCGTGTCGTGTGTTCAGCCCTTTACCAGCGCTTTTGCCAAGGCCTACCGCATCGCGGCTGGTGCCTGCATCAGAGTTGGGTGCCAGAACCGGTTCAAGCATGAACGACGGGGTAGGAGTGGTTTTCATTGCTCGCTCCTTTTCTTCAGCAAGCCGATCACGCCTTTGGGCAGGTACAGCGTGACGATGATGAACAGCGCGCCGAGAAAGAACAGCCAGTATTCCGGGAAAGCCACGGTGAACCAGCTTTTCATGCCGTTCACCAGACCCGCGCCCAGCAATGGGCCGATCAACGTGCCACGGCCGCCCAATGCTACCCACACTGCTGCTTCGATAGAGTTGGTCGGCGACATTTCGCTGGGGTTGATGATGCCGACCTGCGGCACATACAGGGCCCCGGCCAGGCCGCACAGTATGGCACTCAAGACCCAGACAAACAGCTTGAAGCCGCGCGGATCGTAACCGCAGAACATCAGGCGGTTTTCCGCATCACGCAACGCCGTCAGAACCCGGCCGAACTTGCTCTGCGCCAGGCGCCAGCCGATGTACAGGCTGGCAATCAGCAATAAGACTGTCGCTAGGAACAGCGTTGCTCTGGTTCCTTGGGAACTGATGCTGAAACCCAGAATGCTGCGAAAGTTGGTAAACCCGTTGTTGCCGCCAAAGCCGGTCTCGTTGCGAAAGAACAGCAGCATGCCGGCAAACGTCAGGGCCTGGGTCATGATCGAGAAATACACGCCTTTGATCCGCGAGCGGAAGGCGAAGAAGCCGAACACCAGCGCCAGCAGCCCAGGTGCGAGCACCACCAGACACAGCGCCCAGAGGAAATTGTCGGTGCCTGCCCAGTACCACGGCAGTTCGGTCCACGACAGGAACGTCATGAACGCAGGCAAACCATCACCTGCGGCCTGGCGCATCAGGTACATGCCCATGGCATAGCCGCCCAGTGCGAAGAACAGGCCGTGGCCCAGCGACAATAGCCCGGCGTAGCCCCAGACCAGATCCAGCGCCAGGGCGACAATGGCGTAGCAGAGGATTTTGCCCACCAGGGTCAAGGTGTAGGCCGAGACCTGAAAGCTGTTATCGGCAGGCAACAACGACAGCAACGGCAGTGCCAGCAGCACAGCCAGTATCACAATGCCTGCGGTCAACTTGCCTTTGGGGCCGACTTTTTGTGCGGCAGTTACCATCAATGGCTGGCTCATCAGTCGATCACCCGTCCTTTCAATGCGAAGAGGCCTTGCGGACGTTTCTGGATAAACAGAATGATCAGCGCCAGTATCAGGATCTTGCCCAATACAGCGCCGATTTGCGGTTCGAGAATCTTGTTGGCAATGCCCAGCCCGAAGGCCGCCATCACGCTACCGGCCAGTTGCCCGACACCGCCGAGCACCACCACCAGGAATGAGTCGATGATGTAGCTTTGGCCAAGGTCGGGGCCGACGTTGCCGATCTGGCTCAGGGCGACGCCGCCCAGACCTGCAATGCCCGAGCCCAGACCGAATGCCATCATGTCGATGCGCCCGGTCGGCACACCGCAGCAGGCAGCCATGTTGCGGTTCTGGGTGACGGCGCGCACGTTCAGACCCAGTCGGGTCTTGTTCAACAGCAGCCAGGTCAACACGACCACGAACAGGGCGAAGGCGATGATCACGATGCGGTTGTAAGGCAATACCAGGTTAGGCAACACCTGAATGCCGCCTGACAGCCATTGCGGGTTGGCGACTTCAACGTTCTGCGCGCCGAAGGCCAGACGTACGGCCTGAATCAGCATCAGGCTAATGCCCCAGGTGGCGAGCAGGGTTTCCAGTGGACGGCCATACAAGTGACGGATGACCGTACGTTCCAGGGCCATGCCGATCACGGCGGTGACAAAGAACGCCACCGGCAGTGCGATCAGCGGATAGTATTCGATGGCGCCCGGCGCATAGCGCTGCAGCATCAGTTGCACGACATAGGTTGAATAGGCGCCCAGCATCAGCATCTCGCCATGGGCCATGTTGATCACCCCAAGCAGGCCGAAGGTGATCGCCAGGCCCAGCGCCGCCAGCAGCAGGATCGACCCCAGCGATATGCCGCTGAACGCCTGACCGAGGATTTCGCCGATCATCAGCTTGCGCTTCACCTGTGCCAGGCTGGTTTCAGCCGCCACGCGTACCGAAGCGTCGGTTTCCACTCCGGGCGCCAGCAATGATTCAAGACGGGTACGCGCCAGCGGGTCACCGGTTTCACCCAGCAGTCGCACGGCAGCCAGACGTACTGTCGGGATGGAGTCGACCATTTGCAGGTTGGCCAGCGCCAGGGCCAGCGCGCTTTTGACGCTGGAATCGGTTTCGCTGGCGACACGTTCGGTCAGCAGCTCCAGTTGTGCAGGGCGAGCGCTTTTTTGCAATTGCAGGGCTGCTGCCATGCGCAGTTGCGTATCGGCTGCCAGCAGTTGGTGGCTGGCCAGCGCTGTTTCAATCAGACCACGCAGCCGGTTGTTCAGGCGCAGTTTGCGCGTTTCGTCAGGAGTTGGGGCGTCGGCTGCTGCCGGGGCTTGTGCATCGGCCGGCACGTATTGATCGTTGTTTTCGATCCAGGCGCGCTTGCTGCTGTCGGCGGCAACACGGCCATCGCGCAGAGCTTCAAGCAGTTCAACGCGTTCCGCTGTCGGCTTGGCTGCCCAGGCCTCCAGCAGCTCGGCCTGTTGTGCAGAACTGGCTGCGACAAAATCACTGGCATCGCTGGCCTGAGCTGCAAGGGGCAGCAGCAGGCTGATAGCGAGGATGAAACGGTAGTAGAAGTAGGAAGGCATATCAATATGGCCTTGATTGAGTGTGGCGCCGTCTGCTCTTGATTCTGGCCGAAGGCCGTGGGAGTGAACTTGTTCACGAAAGGGCCGTTACATTCACTGAAGATGTATCGTTTGAACAGCCGCCTTCGCGGACAAGTCCGCTCCTACAAAAAATGCTTTCCACCCTGAGGCCGAGCGAACGTGTGCGTACGACTAGCGCTGGAGCGTAGGGGCGAGAGTTGTTGTGCTCTCAGCCCCGTCACATCAGTTGCTCTTCACGGGATGATCAGGCTTTTTGTCGTTGCCAGGAATGTAGGGGCTCCATGGCTGGGCGCGGATCGGCTCTTTGGTCTGCCAGACGACGTTGAACTGACCGTTGTCCTCCACTTCGCCAATCATTACCGGCTTGTGCAAGTGGTGGTTGGTTTTGTCCATGGTCAGGGTGAATCCCGACGGTGCTGCGAAGGTTTGTCCGGCCATTGCCTCGCGTACCTTGTCCACGTCAGTGGTTTTGGCTTTCTCGACTGCCTGTGCCCACATGTGAATACCGACGTAGGTAGCTTCCATCGGGTCGTTGGTCACCGCTTTGTCAGCGCCTGGCAGGTTTTTCTTTTTGGCGTAGGCAGTCCAGTCAGCGACGAACTTCTTGTTGACCGGGTTTTCCACCGACTGGAAGTAGTTCCAGGCGGCGAGGTGGCCTACCAGTGGTTTGGTGTCGATGCCGCGTAGTTCTTCTTCGCCTACCGAAAACGCTACAACCGGTACGTCGGTGGCTTTCAGGCCCTGGTTGGCCAGTTCTTTGTAGAACGGCACATTGGAGTCGCCGTTAACGGTGGAGATAACCGCTGTCTTGCCACCTGCAGAGAACTTCTTGATGTTGGCCACTATGGTTTGATAGTCGGAGTGACCGAACGGGGTGTAGACCTCTTCGATGTCTTTATCCGCTACACCCTTGGAGTGCAGGAATGCACGCAGAATCTTGTTGGTGGTACGTGGGTAGACATAGTCGGTGCCGAGCAGGAAGAAGCGCTTGGCCGAACCGCCTTCTTCACTCATTACGTACTCGACCGCAGGGATCGCCTGTTGGTTAGGCGCGGCACCGGTGTAGAACACGTTGGGCGACATCTCTTCGCCTTCGTACTGCACGGGGTAGAACAGCAAGCCGTTGAGTTCCTCAAAGACCGGCAGCACCGATTTGCGCGATACCGATGTCCAGCAACCAAAGACCACCGCCACCTTGTCCTGGGTCAGCAATTGGCGGCCTTTTTCGGCGAACAGTGGCCAGTTGGAAGCCGGGTCGACAACCACTGCTTCGAGCATCTTGCCGTTGACGCCGCCTTTGGCGTTGATCTCGTCAATGGTCATCAAGGCCATGTCTTTGAGCGAGGTCTCGGAGATCGCCATGGTCCCGGACAACGAATGCAGAATACCGACCTTGATGGTTTCGGCAGCCTGAACGGTCCAGGTCAACCCCATGGCGGCGATCGATGCGGACAGGGTAAAGGCTTTGATCAGGCTGCGACGCTTCATTGACTAGCTCCCTTGGTTCATTTTTTTGATAGGTCTGCGGCGGTGCATTACGTTGCTCTTTCAACCGTTAGCAAGGTCTGGGCCAACCTAAGCGCGTCGCAAAATGGAACGAATGTGTCGCGCAGTAAAGGGTATGCGCACCAACCTGGAACGGGGGCAGGAAGAGGGCGTGCGCTATGCGCTGCAATGGTGCGGACCATGAAATACCAGCATTGTCTCTACTGCCGTTGTGTTCAAACGGCCAAGCGCCTCATACCCAGAACTCCTGTGCTCCGGTGTAAAGATCGTAGGTCTGGTCAACGAGTCGCTCGGGAGCATCGAACCAGGCGAACAGCTGGCCGTTGACCCGTGTTGTCGCACCCAGTTGCACGCGAGTTCCAGGCGGGATGGCGACGTGATCACCGAGAAAGCCGGTAAACATGTTCTTCTTGGGCACATTAGGCGCGAAGATAAAGAATACCGGGTGATTTTCCGAGTTAGCGTTACTGCTCACAAATCCATCCTGGCTCCATCTGGAGGCATTGGCTCGCGATACCGATGCGGACTGCACGCCATTATCTGTAAACACCGCACCTATCTCGCGTTCCAGACATGCCACTCCTTCGCTGGATACATACGTGGAGCGAAAGGCAGTGCCATGCCATGGCTTGAGTTTGTAGAACTGGCGGAGAAACCTGCTTGTGGTGGCGTTGCGCATACCGTTTCGCAATACAGGATTGATGGCTGCCGAACCTCCCTCTGTATAAGCTGCTATTTCCGAAAAGCTTTCTGCGTTGGACGCTTTACTCAGGGCGAGGTAATCGGCCTCGAACTTCAAACGTTCAGCGCTGCTTGCTTCTTCCAGGGACGCAGGCCAGGCAGTTGTCAGGCTGGTCAGCTGTGCTTGGGCATTGCGGATGGCTGGCTGACTCAGCCGCGGTATTTGTTTTCCCACGGTTTTCCAGGCACCGCTGGTAGTACGCAAGGCAAATTCCTGCTCATGCACCAACTGCGTTGCATCCATGGGGTTCGGCCGATAAAGGCGCGAGTGGCCGAACATGTTGGCACGACGGCTTATGAAGCAGGTCTGGCCCTCTATCTCGATGGCAGTGAAGCGGTGAGGGTCCATAGCGACGATTAATTTAGAGTCTGCAAAACGTGGGGCTTTGGAATGCGACAGGAGATAGCCAATCTGCATCTGCCCATCGCTACCCACCCTGCGAATCAGGTGCGGACTTCTTGCTGCTCCGGAGGCATGCGTTACCGGTTTAAGGGCTAGCGCCACATGGCCAATGAGAGCAGTGGCAAGATAGCCAATGGCGCTCAGAAACTCCTCGGCGGCTCCTTCGTGGTCGCCTTCGTCTATTTTCGAAAAGGCGTTCCAGGTTTTATACAGGCCCACGCCCAGCGCAACAGGCATCATGATCGGTTCAGGCAGAAACAGAATTGCGATACCGGCGATCAGATCGAAGCTTCGGCCGGCTTGCCCCTGATTGGTTTCCTGGCTCATATGCCGCTTGGCTTCGCTGATCAACTGAGTGATCCTGGTCTCGTGAATTTCCTCGTAAATATCTTTGCTCTGGCGGATAAAAACGACTGGATGCAGCAGCCTTGAAGGGATCGGTATCAGCGAAAATTGAGTAAGTACCTGTGGCGGGCGCCAGTGCTTTGCCTCTTTCTCGTACTGCATGGCACGCAGCGTCTCCAGACGCCTGGACAGCGGTATTTGCTTAAGCAGGTACTGCTGAAACGAGACTTCTTCCAGAAAGGTGGTGGTGAGATGAAACATGCTGTTGAACCAGCGGAAAACGATGCCGTCGGAAGCATTCAGTGTGCACAGTACAAGCGGTCCCTTATCGAATTTCCCCGCGGGAGCGATCAGCATGACATTGGTCATCTTGAATTGATTGACAGTGAAAAACCTGACTTCGATGGCTTCATCTATGATGGTTCGGCGCCCTTGCGGTGCTGGCGAATCCAGCACTGCTTTGATCCACTCTCGACCCGCTGGCGCAAACGCCAGTTGTTCGATCTCCAGCAGCATCATCTTCATCTGAGCTTCCAGCATGACTTTTCGTGACTGCTTGAGTCGTTGCGCATACGCCGATGTTTTCAGATTTAGGTCGAGGTACTCGCTGAGGTGTTGGGGGGCCTCAATGGTTGTAACCAATTCCTTGATGGTGGCTTTGTCCAGTTTCCTGATGACTGCGCCTTCACTATCCATAGCCTGGATCAGCAATGCATCCTTAGCTTTGGCCCGGTAGGCATGGGTGTATGCCAACTGCCATAGCGAAGTCTTCGCGGTCTCGGTTGCGGGCATCATAGGCGCGCCGGGAATATCCAGCACTTCAGTGCCGGTTGTATAGGTCAGTGAAACAATAATGTGCTGCGCTGCTACCTCCACTGAGGCTCGTTTCAATACGTCCTCGAGCTGCTTGTCGATATAGCGCGTGAAGTAAGTGCGGCTGTCGTTATCCGGCTGACCGAAGTGGTCCTTGCTGTTTTTGCGAATATTCACAACCGATTGGCCAAACCGCTGCGCCTGCTAATGCCATTCAATGCGCTGCGACTGCTTCATGGTTTTCCACCATGCAGGCATCTGGCTTTCCACCAGATCGTTATCGAGCCGGTCCAGGCGCCAATGGTGGTCGAAGTAAACTTCTGATCCCAGCAGTTGCACTATCGATTGCTCGAAACAAACCGCATCCATTCGTTGGGTGCGGGCAAGCTGTACGGCCTGAGCGAACATAGATTGCTGTCTGGTGATCTGGCGTGTATGCAACAGGCTTAGAAAGTTGCCTTCCAGCAAAGTGTATTGCCACTGCAAGATGTTGCTGTCAGGTGCAGCCTGGACTGGTTGGTCAGCCTCGGAATCAGCCAGCAGACGTCGTCTGTAATCAGGTTCAGCCCCTCGTCGAGCAAGGGCTTCGTTCATTTGTGTCAAGGATGCAAATGCTTCCAGCCCGTCATGCGGGGTGAACAGCAGCACATCTTCAAGCTCCTCCTGATCGATCTGCACAGGTTCATCGCGAAGACGTCTTGCGATTACAAACGCCCCGTAAAGCGAAAGCGGAGGGCTATCACCAGCGCTTGCCGAAAGTCCATAAACGCTGTGTGGCTGCAGCTCGGCAGTATTTCCGTCGGGGTCAGGGGCGCAGGCTGCCAATGCTGCCGACAGCAGGCTGTAGTGCCCGGTCGTCATTTTTTCGAGGGCAATCTGCACCGCGCATTCAGATTTCATGCACTCGATCTGCTCGGCGACAAACTGGTGTCCCTTGGTTTCGCCATCCGATGTTGCAATGCTCCAGTAGTCCGCAAGTTTCTGGCTATAGAACTGTTCCAGTTGCTGGCTGACCTGGGTATAGAAAGTCGCGATAGCTGCGCGGCCCAGCGGTTGGATGGCTGGTGTTTGCGAAGTGGACGACGGAGTCGGGTAAAGGCCTTGCACATCATGGTCGGTCCAGTTCAGAAGGCCGGTGAAGTGCTCGATCAGACTGGGGATCAGCGGAACACTGTGAATATTGGCTCCCTTGTCCGGTATTTCTTTGCTGTCAAGGTAGGTCAGCCATGTTGTCTGCACATCCAGCTCGGGTTTGAGGGGGGAGAGCAAGGTACTGGCCAGCTCCTGGGTTGCTTTGCTGAAACCAGGTGGATACGTGTCGCTGGCAAGCGAACGTTGTGGAGGTGGTGCTGATGTTATGAGCGGTAGGTTCATGGTGCCGATTCGCCTGCATGATGGATGATCCGCTTAAGGCATTGGCCGGGCGGTTCATTTCATGTAGTCAGGGCTGACGGCGCACGGCTATCGGCCAGCGCAGGTCGGTGAAGGCAGCATTGGCGATCTGGTCGGTAGGAAGTTTCGGGGGCATGGAAGGTTCAAAGCAGGGCGGGACCTGAAACCGGGTATGAGGAGGAATTCATCACAACGCCACTCAATGGTTTCAGGCCCCGCAGCGAGCAATCTAAGCTGTTGCCGCTGTTTTGGCAAAGCGTGAAAGCACTATTCGATCAAGCACCCAGACAATCAGCATCGAAATACCCACCAGAGGGAATATGACGCCCAGGGCAATCATGACCACTGTCGCGGTTTTCCAGCGTGGCAGGTCGTGGCGCAATGGCGGTACACCCAGCCCGCTTCGAGGTCGGCGCTTCCACCAGATCACCAACCCACTGACCGAGCTGAGCAGTACCATCATGCAGGCCAGCAGGATCAGCAACTGATTGATCCAGCCGAAAAATTTACCTTCATGCAGCATCACGCCCAGCTCGGTGGCCTTGGACACTGCGCTGTAATCAACGTAGCGCACGTCGGCCAGCACCTTGCCGGTGTACTGATCGATATGCAGCGTCGCGTCATCGCGCGGGTCGTCGGCGAACACCGACACAGTGAACACGCCATCAGCTGTTTTAGGCTGGGTGATGCTGTAGCCCGGTACGATCTCTCTGGCGCGTGCAATGTCGACAACTCGCTGCAATGACACGGTTGGCGCTGCCGGTGCGCTGGACATATGCATGTGGTCCATGTGCTCGGCGTGCTCGCCGGTTGAAACCGGCATCGGCGTATTTTCCATGGCCCATGGCACGGTCTGCACGCTGGCATTGTTCAACTCGCCAGCCTGCTTGTCGGACTTGGGCACGTCAGTCCACATGGCTGCCGGGAAGGTGTTCCATACCGCAGCGTATTGTTTGCCCCATAGCCCGGTCCAGGTCATGCCGCTCAACAGCATGAACAACAGCAAAAACGCGCCCCAGAAACCGGTCACCGCGTGCAGATCACGCCACAGCACGCGCCCCTTGGCGGTCAGGCGTGGCCAGAACACGCCGGCGGCCGAGCGCCCTCGGGGCCACCATAGATAAAGGCCGGAGACCACCAGCACAATCCCCCAGCCAGCCGCCAGCTCGACAAGCCGGTCACCCAGCGTACCGATCATCAGCTCGCCATGCAGTGCGCGGGCAATCGCCTGCTGGTTCTTTTTGGCGTCCTGGGTGCCAAGAACCTCGCCGCGATAGGGGTCAATGAAGACATTCACCTCGCGGCCCTGCTCGCTGATCACAAACTGCGCGCTGCCCTCGGCGTTTAACGGCGGGAAATACTTGCCAATGGCTGCTTGTGGGTAAGCACTTATTACCCGCTGTTGCAGCTCGTCGGCAGTGAGGCGGTGCTCGGCCGGTGCCACGCTCAACAGGTCGTGGTACATCAGGTTGTCCAGTTGCGGCTTGAACAGGTAAATGATGCCGGTCAGCGATAACAGGATCATGAACGGTGCGACGAACAGCCCTGCGTAGAAATGCCATCGCCAGGCAAGGTTGTAAAAAGAGACATCAGGTTTGGACACGTTAAACGCTCCCTAATAGGGATAACACAGCACGAATGGCGCGCAGCCTTGAGCTGCGCGCCGTCGTGGAATCTTTTTTTCGGGTTATGCCGTGGTGAGCGCTGGCGGTGCCCGGCTTCGGGCATTGGGGAATATAGCCTTGTGTGCATGCCCCCGCAGGGGATGCGAGGCGAAGAAATCACCCGGCCTTGGCGGCGGGGCTGCGACCAGTTCCAGCACATGGGGCAGCGCCGGGCAACTGAACAACAGTGTGCAATAGCCGCATTTTGCCCACAGCGCGTGATCGCTCATGCCCGCGTCGGCAGGCATGGAATGCTCGCCGCCGTGATGGGCGTGGCTGTCTGCCGACATATCCATACTGGCCGGCATGGACATCGACATGTCGGCGTGCTGATCCATCGGCATCGACTGGGAAACCAGTGGACCGATAAAGATCATCAACATGGCGAACAGACTCAGCCATGCGCCCCGTTTGTTACGGGTGGCTGATCTGTCGCGAACGCGGCGCAATGTGCTCACTTTGTAAAACGACTCAGTGCTGGTGTTCCGGAGCCTGCTTTTGTACCACGACCTGCACCTCGACATCTCCCGCCTTTTCAAAATGCAGGGTCATCGGGAAGCGTTGGCCGGTGACCAGCTTCGAACGGTCTTTAAGGTCCAGCAGCATCACGTGCCAGGCCATCGGCGCGAAACTCACCTTCGCACCGGCCGGGATGTCGACCGCCTGAACGTGCTGCATCTTCATCAGCCCGTCGGCGTGTATATGTTCATGCAACTGCGCTTGCCCGGCGATGGGGCTGTCGACGCTGATCAGACGATCTGCGCTGTCGCCCTTGTTCTCGACAGTGAAATACGCCGCGACCGTCGGCGCATTGGGCGGCAGCTCCATTGACCAGGGATGGCCAATCAGCAACGGCCCAGCCTTGTACTCATGGGCCTGGGCAAAGCAGGCTGGCAGCAGTAATGCGGCCAGCAGGAGTGCGTTTTTGAGCATTGAGGGGGTTCTCCGGAGGTTTTAGAAAAAGAGTGAAGGGCAGCTCGACTGGACATACGAAACACTCAGGTAAACCTTTAAGCACACGCTAGGTGTGCGCGCTTTGTAGAGTCGCTCCCAAGCACGCAGCCATAAGGTGATGGGATGAGTGAGAGGGCAAAGTCGCATCGTTTGCGCATCGGACGGATCTCCGGTACAGGCCAGATTTATCTGGTCACCGCGAAAACACTCCAGAGAAAACCTGCTTTTTCTGACTGGCGCATGGGGCGTCTCTTCGTCGATGAGCTTCGGCAAGTCCAGGAGCAGCAACTGGCCGATTCATTAGCGTGGGTCGTCATGCCGGACCATATTCACTGGCTGCTGCAGTTGAATAGCCACTCGTTATCCAGAGTTGTACAGCGCGTCAAATCGAAAAGCGCGATCACTATAAACAGAGCCAGCGGATGCAGTGGACCTTTTTGGCAAAGCGGATACCACGACGTAGGCATCCGCACTGAAGAAAGCCTTTTAAATTTCGCCCGTTATATTGTTGCCAATCCTGTTCGAGCCGGCTTGGTCAAAAGCGTGCGTGATTATCCCTTATGGGACGAATTTGGCTTTGAAAATAACGACCCTGTGGGAGCGAGCTTGCTCGCGAAGGCGGATTAGCGGATCAATTGATTTTCAGCGGCTGTACCGGCCTCTTCGTGAGCAAGCTCACTCCCACTGGCCGGGTTGTTTCACGATTTTCATGAGAAATGAAGACGGTTCATTCACTCCAGCCCCAACGCCTCCTGCACCTCATCCACACTCCACAAAATCCGATCCACCTCAGGCAACTCCGGGCGTTTCAGGATCAGGACGGGCAGGCCGCGCTCGCGGGCGACTTTAAGCTTGGGTTCGGTGGAGCTGCTGCCACTGTTTTTGCTGATCAGCACATCAATATCGCGTTGTTCAAACAGCTGACGTTCGTCTTCCAGGGCAAACGGGCCGCGCGCGCCGATCACTTCGCAGTGGTCATTGCCGGGGCAGCTGTCCAATGCCCGAAGCGTCCAGAATTGATGCTCCGGAATCTCGTGCAGATGCTGCAAAGGCTCGCGCCCCAGGGTGAACAGTGGGCGCTTGAAGGGCGCCAGTGCCGTGACCAGTTCTGACCAGTCGGCCACTTCGCGCCAGTCATCACCCGCACCAGCCTGCCAGGCAGTGCGACGCAAGGCCCAGCAGGGAGTTCCAGTCAGCCGGGCTGCACATGCAGCGTTGCGGCTGATTTGCGCGGCATACGGATGGGTAGCGTCCAGCAGCAAGTCGACGCCCTGGTCACGAATGTATTGCGCCATGCCCTCTGCGCCGCCATAGCCGCCAACTTTCAACTGACAGGCCAGATCTGCCGGCACTCGACCCACACCTGCCAGGCTATAGATGTGCTCAGGCCCGAGCCTGCGTGCAATCGCCAGCGCTTCGGTAATGCCGCCCAACAGCAGAATTCGTTTCATGTGTGTTCCTTCGATAACGCAACGCCCGCCTGACCGACGATACCGCCCTGACGGTCTATGGCGAACACTTCGACCTGAACCTGTGCAGGCACCACGCTGCGGGCAAAAGCCAGCGCATGACGACACACCTCATCGCCCAGCGGCACGCCCGCCGTTGCGCACATCGCCAGCGCCTGCTGGCTGGTATTGGCATCGCGAACACGTTGTTGCAGGTCTGCGTCCGCGCCGACATCCGCCGCCCACAGCGCCAGTTGCGGCAGGTCGATGCTCGAATGGCGGCTGTGCAGATCCATGTGGCCTGCGGCCAGTTTGCTGATCTTGCCGAAGCCACCGCACAGGCTCAACTTATCCACAGGCACCTTGCGCAGGTGCTTGAGCACTGCACCGACGAAATCGCCCATTTCGATCAGGGCGATATCCGGGATGTTGTACACGCGGCGCATGGTGTCTTCGCTGGCGTTGCCGGTGCAGGCGGCAATATGCCGATAGCCGTTGGTGGTGGCGACGTCGATGCCCTGATGGATCGACGCGATGTAAGCCGCGCAGGAGAAGGGCCGGACAATCCCGCTGGTGCCGAGAATCGACAGTCCGCCGAGAATACCGAGGCGCGGATTCATGGTTTTGAGCGCCAGCGCTTCGCCGCCCTCGACGCCAATCGTAACCTCGAAACCACCGCTGTAGCCGAGTTCTTCCGCCAGCTGCAGCAAGTGTTCGGTCATCATGCGTCGAGGCACCGGGTTGATGGCGGGCTCGCCCACCGCCAACACCAGGCCGGGGCGGGTCACGCTGCCTACACCTGCGCCTGCAACGAAGCGCACGCCGGGTGCCATTTCCAGCCTGACGCGCGCAAACACCAGCGCGCCGTGAGTAACGTCGGGATCGTCCCCGGCATCCTTGAGTGTTCCGGCTTCGGCGAAGTTATCCACAAGGCGGCAGAATTCCAGGCGCATCTGCACCTGTTTGCCCTTGGGCAACACAATCTCTACCGCATCGCTGATTTGCCCGCTGAGTAACAGCCGCGCTGCCGCGAGGCTGGTTGCTGTGGCGCAGCTGCCGGTGGTCAGGCCACTGCGCAGCGGAGCAGGCTGTTCGGCGGTTTCTTCGCGCATCAGGGTTTGACTACATCCAGCAGAGTGATCGGCAAGGCCTGACGCCACGTATCGAACTCGCCAAGAGGCTGAGCATGGGCGACGTGAATACGCGTCAGTTCGCCGCCATGCCGCTCGCGCCAGGCCATGAGTGCAGCCTCGCTTTGCAGGGTTACTGCATTGGCGACCAGCCGCCCGCCGGAGCGCAGCTGCTCCCAGCAGGTTTCCAGCACGCCGATACGGGTCACGCCACCGCCGATGAAAATCGCATCCGGACGCTCCAGACCGCTCAGCGCCTGTGGCGCGCTGCCACGGACCAATTGCAGGCCCGGCACGCCCAACGCATCGCGATTGAATTCGATCAGTTGCTGACGGCCTTCGTCCGCTTCTATGGCCATCGCCCGGCAGGTCGGGTGCGCGCGCATCCATTCGATGCCGATGGAGCCGCAGCCCGCGCCGACGTCCCAAAGCAGTTCACCCGGCACCGGAGCAAGGCGGGCAAGTGTGATCGCCCGCACGTCGCGTTTGGTCAACTGGCCGTCATGCTCGAAAGCGCTGTCTGGCAAACCGGCCACTGTACTCAGGCGAATGGCGCTGGCGTCGGCGCGACAATCGACGGCAACCAGGTTCAGTGCAGCGATCTCGGGATTGCCCCATTCACTGGCCAGCCCCTCGACGCGCCGTTCGGCTTCACCTCCCAGATGCTCCAGGACCGTCATGCGGCTAGGGCCAAAGCCTCGTTCGCGCAGCAAACCGGCAATCACTGCGGGGCTGCTGCCATCATTGCTCAGCACCAGCAGACGTACGCCATGATGGAAATGAGCGTTCAATGCGGCTACCGGACGGGCAACCACTGACAAGGTAACGACTTCCTGCAACGGCCAGCCCAGACGAGCGGCGGCCAGAGAGTAAGAAGAAGGGGCGGGCAGAATACGCATTTCGTCGATGGCGACTACGCGTGCCAGGCTGGCGCCGACGCCGAACAGCATCGGATCGCCACTGGCCAGTACGCAGATTTCGGCACCGCGCTGTTCCAGCACCGGGTTCAGCGAAAATGGACTCGGCCATGCACGCCGCTCGGCGCGAATGCACGGCGGCAGCAATGCCAGCTGGCGCGGACCGCCGAACACCTGATCAGCGTGCAGCAGAGCGTGCCGGGCGTTCTTGCCCAGGCCCTTGTAACCGTCTTCTCCGATTCCCACGACTGTCAGCCACGGCGACATGTACCTACCTCAATCCGAACTTCCGACAGAGCGCCTTTTCATGCCTGCGGACAAAGCAGGCATAATACCGCGCCCGACGGGGTACAAGTGCTCTAATCCACGTCCAGTTCATACCGGGTGATCCATTGAACGAGCCGCAGTCCGCTCGCACATCCTCTGCAACGCTACGCCCCTCGGCCTGTCCGGGGTTGCTGCATATCGTCCCGGCACTGGACGGCGGGATCTGCCGGATCAAGCTGGCGGGCGGGGTCATCAGCAGTGTGCAGGCAATAGCGGTTGCAGAGGCTGCGCAGACTTATGCACAGGGCGTTATCGAAGCCACCAACCGCGCCAACCTGCAAATTCGCGGCATCGGCGCTGATCACGATGGGTTGATCAAGGCATTGATGGCGGCAGGACTCGGCCCGGCCAACCCTGCCAGTGACGATGTGCGCAACCTGATGCTCAGCCCGACCGCGGGGCTGGATTCGCGCATGCTGTTCGATGCCCGACCGTTGGCGGCGCAGGTTCTCGATGCGCTGGAAAATCACCCGCGCTTCCATGAGCTGTCACCCAAATTTGCGTTGTCGCTGGATGCTGGTGAAGCGCTGGTGATGCTCGAACACGCGCATGATGTTTGGCTGTCGGCGCTGAACCTCGACGGCGAAGTGCTGCTGGCGTTCGGGCTGGCCGGTTGCCCGGCCAATGATCGACCGCTGGCCGCTGTGCCGCTGGCGGCTGGAGAAACGCTGGTTGTCGGGTTGCTGGAATTGTTCCTCGATCTGGCCCGCCCGGAGCACACCCGGATGCGGCATCTGCTGGTCGAGGTGTCGACCAACGATGTGTTGCGCGAGCTTTCTACCCGGCTGGACTGCGCGTTGCGGGTGGATCAAGCCGTCACCGGCTGGCAGCGCCCGGCCATTCAGGGCAATCGGCATATCGGTATTTATCCACAGGCCGAGCCTGCGCGGGTTGCGGTGGGGGCGGTGGTTCCGCTGGGGCGTCTTGATGCCGCCACGCTCGCCATCGTCGCGCAACTGGCAGAAGAGCAGGGCGACGGCACTTTGCGCCTGACGCCCTGGCAGAGCCTGCTGTTGCCCAATGTGCCGGTCGAGCGCGCTGCAACAGTGATGACGGCGTTGCAGGCCGCGGGTCTGATCTGTTCGGCCGAACAGCCACTGGCGCAGATGGTGGCGTGTACCGGTTCTGCCGGCTGTGCAAAAGGGCTGGCCGATACCAAGGCTGATGCGCTGCAACTGGCTACCGGCCTTGTTGCCAGTCAGGCCGTTCATTTAAGCGGTTGCACGCGTTCCTGCGCTGCTGCTCACGTAGCGCCGGTAACCTTGCTGGCCGTTTCGCCCGGCCGTTACGACCTTTATTTTCGCGACGCAGCGCATGCCGGTTTCGGTGTGCTGCGCGCGCGTGACCTTACTATTGAAGCAGTCGGTGCGCAGTTGAACGCCGACTCACGGAGCAACATTGCATGATTGATTACATCCGCGATGGTCAGGAGATATATCGCAACTCCTTCTCGATCATTCGCGCCGAAGCGCGCCTGGACACGATCCCCGCCGACCTGGAAAAACTCGCCGTGCGCGTGATCCATGCCTGCGGGATGGTCGAAGTCATTGAAGACCTGCGCTTCTCGCCGGGTGCCGGTACGGCCGGGCGCAATGCCCTGGCCGCCGGTGCACCGATCCTCTGCGACGCACGCATGGTCTCAGAAGGCATCACCCGTACCCGGCTGCCCGCCAACAACCAGATCATCTGCACATTGCACGATGAAGGCGTGCGGGAAATGGCGCTCGAACTGGGCAATACGCGCTCTGCGGTGGCGCTGGAGCTGTGGCGTCCGTACCTGGAAGGCAGCGTAGTGGTCATCGGCAATGCGCCGACTGCGCTGTTCTATCTGCTCGAAATGCTCGATGCAGGCGCGCCGAAACCAGCGCTGATTCTCGGCTTTCCGGTTGGCTTTGTCGGCGCTGCCGAGTCCAAGGCCATGCTTGCCGCAGACAGCCGTGGCGTGCCATTTGTGATCATGCAGGGTCGTCGTGGCGGCAGCGCCATGGCCGTGGCCGCTGTCAATGCACTGGCCACGGAGATCGAATGATGCAGGCACGCGGTCGATTGATTGGCCTGGGCGTCGGCCCCGGCGACCCGGAGCTGATTACCGTCAAGGCGCTGCGCCTGCTGCGGGAGTCGCCTGTGGTGGCGTACTTCGTGGCCAAGGGTAAAAAGGGCAACGCATTCGGCATTATCGAAGCGCACTTGCAGGACGTTCAAACGTTGATGCCACTGGTCTACCCGGTCACCACCGAAGCCTTGCCAGCGCCGCTGTCCTACGAAAAAGTCATCAGCGACTTCTACGACGAGTCCAGCCTGCACATTGCGGCGCACCTGAACGCCGGGCGCGATGTCGCGGTGATCTGCGAAGGCGACCCGTTCTTCTACGGTTCCTACATGTACCTGCACGACCGCCTGGCCGAGCGCTACGAGGCGCAAGTGATTCCGGGTGTGTGTTCGATGCTCGGTGGCGCTTCGGTACTGGGCGCGCCGCTGGTGTATCGCAACCAGAGCCTGTCGGTGCTGTCCGGCGTGCTGTCCCACGAGGACCTGAAACGCAAGCTGGCTGATGCCGATGCAGCAGTGATCATGAAACTGGGACGCAACTTCCACAAGGTCCGTGAAGTGCTGACCGAACTGGGCATGGCCGGGCGTGCGCTGTATGTCGAGCGCGCAACCATGGCCAACCAGAAAATCGTCCCGCTGGATCAGGTAGACCCGATGTCTTCGCCGTATTTTTCGCTGATTATCGTTCCGGGTGACAGGTGGCAAGGCTGATGACTCTCAACATTCCAGCCATCGTCATTCTCGGCAATGGCAGCCTGGCTACCGCGCGGCGCATTCAGCAGCTGTTTCCCGATGCGCAGATTCATGGCCTGGCCGAGCGTGTGCAGAACGCTGACATTACCTACAGCGAATTCGGTAGCACGCTGCGTCAGTTGTATCAGCAAAACACCCCTATTATCGCCCTGTGTGCCGCTGGCATAGTGATTCGCACCCTGGCCCCGCTGCTGTTGGAGAAGGGCGTCGAGCCGCCGGTACTCGCCGTAGCTGAGGACGGTAGTGCAGTGGTGCCACTGCTTGGTGGCCTGGGCGGGGTCAATGTCATGGCGCGCAGCATTGCCAACGGGCTTGGCGTTGCACCGGCAATCACCACCAGCGGCGAATTGCGCTTCGGCACCTGCCTGCTCAACCCGCCCAGCGGCTATGCACTGGGCGACCTGGAGCTGGGCAAGCGTTTTGTTTCCGACTTGCTCTCCGGCGAACCGGTGCGCATTGAAGGCGAGGCACCCTGGCTGGAGCGAGCGCAACTGCCCGAAGACCCGCAGGCTGAGCTGACGATTCATGTCGGCTGCGCCCTACGTGAGCCCGCTCCCCATGAATTACTGATCTACCCGCGCAGTGTACTGGTCGCCGTCAGCGAAATAACCGCTGAACTGGCTATGCGGGTCCGCTCGGCGTTGCACGACGCAAGCATTGCCGAGCAATCCCTGGCTTGCCTGCTGGCCAGCGAAGAGCAGATGGCCAATGCGCAGTTGCATCAGGCAGCCAGCGAGCTGGGCGTCCCGGTGCGCTTCGACAAGGCTGGGGCGGCCAGCGAAATGGCCTCCCGCTGCGTGCCGCAACGGTTGCCGCCACTCAGCGTCGACGACATGGCGATTGCCGTCGCGACTCAACCGCTGGATGTGCAGAACATCGGCCGTGGGCGTGGCCGGCTTGCAGTCATCGGCCTGGGCCCCGGCGCAGCGGACCTTATGGTGCCTGCCGTCAAGGCTGAACTGGCACGCGCCAATGATGTGCTGGGTTACGAAACCTACGTGCGCATGGCCGGGCCGTTTCGTGCCGATCAGGTACTGCATTGCACCGACAATCGCGAAGAAATGCTGCGTGCCCGGCATGCCTTCGAACTGGCCGCGCAAGGTCGTTCGGTGGTTGTGGTGTCGTCCGGTGATCCGGGCGTGTTCGCCATGGCCTCGGCAGTGCTTGAAGCGCTGCACGAGTCCGGCAACCCGCACTGGCACTCGGTCGAGCTGGAGATTCTCCCGGGTGTCTCGGCTTCTCTGGCAACCGCCGCTCAGGCTGGTGCGCCGTTGGGGCATGATTTCTGTGTGTTGTCGCTGTCCGATAACCTCAAGCCTTGGGAGATCATCGAAAAGCGTCTGGACCTTGCCTGTCAGGCAGACCTTGCGCTGGCCTTCTACAACCCGATTTCCCGTTCACGACCCTGGCAACTGGGGCGTGCGCTGGAGATAGTTCGCCAGCACCGCACTCCTGAAACGCCCATCACGCTTGGGCGCGACATCGGTCGTCCTGGCCAGACACTGCGCGTCATTACGCTGGGTGAACTGACGCCGGAGCAGGTGGACATGCGAACCATGGTGCTGATCGGCTCTTCCCTGACCTGCACCTTTCCTCGCAACGAAGGCGGCAATTGGGTCTACACGCCCCGCTGGTATGGCGCGAAACCTACATACAGCCTGAGCCCATAGGCTTGTCGTACCTGTATCGAATTTACTGTGGGAAAGTGCTGAAACCTCTGCGTATCAACAGGCATTCAGGCCGAGTTTTCGGCCTGGCTGCTTGCGCGAACGGATGTTCTTCAAGTTGCCAGGCTTGTGGCTTTTTTCTCTGTCCTGCCACGGATTTCTCTTTCGCCCGCTGTTTACCGAGGGCTGAGCACAGCTTGATTTTTTGCGCGCGCCATCGAGTGTTGCCGCGGCAGTTGAAAAAGCCATCAATAGACCGCTCGAAAGTGCCGGAAAAACGGCCTGATTTATTTGATTAGTCTCGTATCTGTCCACAAGGACTCACGAATTAAAGGACTAAATGAAATGAAACAGGACAATACGATGAGCATGACCGACAACCTTGATTACATTGCCGCTTGTGAGCTGGCTGAATGCCCTGCTTCGTCCATCGCCCACGCAGCAGCCATAAAGCCTGAATTGCTTCTGGCCAGTGACGAGACTGACTTTGACCCAGGCGATGAAGCTGCCAAGGGTGCTGTGGTTGCAAGCAGTCTGCTGGCATTTGCCGAGGGCGTTTCGCGGCAGAGCAAGCAAGACGTCATGGACTCCTTTCTGTTTGCCACCCTTGTGGCCAACAAGGCGTTCAGCTGAACCGCCCCGGGTTTCTCGGAGACCCTTTTGTTTGAGTCATGCCACCTGGGCAGACTCGG
>NZ_LKBW01000285.1 GCF_002699855.1 Pseudomonas amygdali
TTTGGTCGGCATACATGCACCTCTAGCTACATGTTATGCCCGAACACAAAATTTCTGACAGTCTCGCGAATTGGAGAGTACATTTATGAGGCAGTTTCAAAATGACAAATATCCCAGTAGGCTTGATCGGTATACTCATAATGGTACCTATGATACTCAACCTTTTCGCCACCGCTATCATTGCGCATAAGTACGTTGAGATCATTGAGGAGCAGCTACCAAACTGCTCTTCCGTACAGACCATTAGAGAGGCATGGTCGGGTGGAGGCCTGCTCGGAAAGGTTATGCGCGGCGGCGTTATTTCAGTAGTGCTAATGTTACCAAAACTAAGCGCCAGAAGAGGAGTCATTGATGCCTCGGAGGTTGAACGCCTTCCAGCACGTTACAAAAACCTCTTGATCATTCCGACAACCATAACCTTTATTTTATTCACAGCGATGATGGCGCTCAGAATCGCCGGACACTACCTAGGACTTTAAGGTACTAGACGAGATCAAAAATTGACCAGTATCGAGTCAGGATTAGCAGACATTATTATCTTTACAATTATGGCGCTCAGCTTGCCCTCTATTATTTATGTAGCGCACATTTACATAGGTGGAATCGAATCACAGCTACCAAAATCCTCATTCGTCTCATCAAACCGAAAAGTACTGTACGCAGGTGGCTTACCCGGCAAACTTAAAGGCTGACTGATGCAGATGAGTTGAACAAATTCACTGGCCATCTCAAGAGGAGATTACTAATACCCGGACAATTCCATTGGCGTGCGCCGCAGCGCCGAGTCATCTTCTAGCGCACTGATTAAGCTTCAGGGCATTGTAATTCTCACATCATCTAAAGTTCAGAGTCGCAAAAAATCAGCTCAAACAGGGAGCCAACGTATTGAACACTGTAGAGCCTGGCATCATAGCCGGCATCATCATGGCTTCAGTATTTCTAAATTTGATTACAATGGCATATACAGCACATCGGTACATCGACACTGTCGAGTCACACCTATCGAACTGTCAGTTTGTAAATGATTATAAGCGACTGTATGCAGGTGATGATTTACGCAGCAAAGTACAGCGCCTTTGGATGGCTGCATTGGTTTTATCGACGCCGGGCCTGCTTATCAGAAGGAAACTCGTCGATCCTCAGGATCTTAAAAACTTTCCTGCGGAGCTCAAAGTGCGCATTCTGGCGGCGTGGATGATCGGCATGCTAGCCATGACGGCATCCGTGATATTTTATTTCTGGACCAAATACCTCTAACGAGCAGCGTCTGACGCCCAGTCCATTTCTAAAAAATCATTACCGCGCCCCAAAGAATCCTTCAGAGTGCAGTGACTACGCCAACCAGCAGGTTGACGCTTAGAAAACCAGCTTGAACAGGGCGATGACCACGACCAGGCCGATCAGAAAGATGATGCCGACGGTGCTTCCGAGAAACTTAAGCATTGTGTATCTCCACGATTTATTTGGGTCTCATGGTTGGGACCGCAGCGTTCTGCACTCGTTTCTTATATTTTTACATTCAGTCACAACCGTCCGCACCGGCGAAAATCCGATAAAACTTTTCCCCTCCTCCAGCACTCACAACCTTTGCTGATCCTGCCGGGCAACACACAGAGCGGGACAGCAAAACCTGATGAACCCTGGAGATAAATGATGATTTCTGCACCGCAATCACAGCTTTCCGATGTAAATACTCTGCGCCAGCGTGCGCGCCAGAACGTTGAGAATGGTGCTGTGACTGAAGGTTACAGCGCTGACCGCGAAACCGTGCTGCGCCTGCTCAATGAGTCACTGGCGACCGAGCTGGTCTGTGTGCTGCGCTACAAACGCCACTACTACATGGCGTCCGGCCTCAAGGCGAGCGTGGCGGCAGCCGAGTTTCTGGAGCACGCTGAACAGGAAGCACAGCACGCCGACAAGCTGGCCGAGCGCATCGTGCAGCTGGGCGGCGAGCCGGAATTCAACCCGGACCTCCTGTCGAAGAACTCCCACGCACAATACGTTGCGGGCAACACGCTGAAGGAAATGGTGTACGAAGATCTGGTTGCCGAGCGCATCGCGGTCGACAGCTATCGCGAGATCATTCAGTACATCGGTGACAGCGATCCGACCACCCGCCGCATCTTTGAAGAGATCCTTGCTCAGGAAGAAGAACACGCCGACGACATGTCGGACATCCTCGAAGGCCTGTAACAAGCGGCGACAAGTGAAAAGCCAGGACCTGTGTCCTGGCTTTTTTGTGGACAACTGGAATGCGTGATCGACGCACGACTATCGTTCCCTGTGCTCCCTTTGCATGCCGATCGTGACGCTCTGCGTCACAAGCCTGCATCGCACCGCGCATCAAGACCGGACGCGGAGCGTCCAGAGCGGCATGCGACGCGGAGCGTCGCACGATAGTTGAGATTATCGTTCCGCTCGCTCCAGCGTCGGAATGCATTGCGTGACGCTCTGCGTCACAGATCTGCATCGCACCGCTGATCCTTGAGTGTGCAATCACTTCACCGTCTTCGGCGCCTTGCCGGTGCGCATCTGCTCCAGCAGCGGGCCGCATTGGTTCGGTGCGCTATCGCCGGTCGCGACCAGCGCCAGCAGACCGGCCACCGGGCCTACGGTCGCACCGAGCAGGACCATGCCGGCGCCGCGCAGCAGTAACGGGCCGGACTGCACGCCTGCATTGGGCTTGGCGAACGGGCCGTTGACATACAGTGGCGAGCGCAGCGAGAACACGCGGAAGCCCTTGGACTCCGGGTTGATCTGCAGGTCCAGCTGCTCGGTCTTCATGTTTGCGGTGCCATTGATGTAGATGATGGCGTTCTCGGTATCGAAGACGAACAGCCGACTGGTCGCCAAGCCGTCCTTGATGCCGAAATCAGAAGCCGCGCAATTGATCTTCACGTCCTTGTCGCCAAACAGCTTGCCCACCACGTAGTTGCCCACGTTGAGCCCGGCAATTTCCATCAGGCCACGGCTGATCGCGCCGTCGTTGACCAGCATTTTCATTTCACCGTTGGCGGTGCCGAGCAAAGCGGCAATCGAGTTGCCTCGGCCACTGATGTCGGCATCGCCGTTCAGCTCACCGAAGCTGGTTTTCATCGGTTCAAAAGTCGGGAACAGCTGCTTGAGCTTGAAGTTGCGCGCCGACAGCTTCGCCCTGCCCTGCAACGGCTTGTTGCGGCCGTCGAGGCGGATATCAGCATCCAGCTTGCCGCCTGCCACCCCAAAGCGCAGCGGTTCCAGGCTCAATTGCCCATCGTTGAGAATCAGATGGGTATACAGGTCGGTGAACGGCAGGTCCGGGCTTTGCACGATACGCTTGCCGGTGAACTCCACGTCGGCATCCATCGCTCGCCAGCGGTCGGTCTGAAATTCTTCTACGGGCAGGACCTTGCCCGACGGCTGCTTGCTCTCGCCACCACGTTTTTTCTGAGCGGCATTCGAGTCGGCACCAATCAGCGGCGCGAGGTCGCTGAACAACAACTGATTGGACACCAGCACGCCGCTCAGCTTCGGCCGTGGCTGGCTGGCGACGTAACCCAGATCGCCGTGGATATCGCTGTTGCCGATCTTGCCGTTGAAGCCTTCGTAACGAAAGTTGGCTCCTGCCGGGTCATGCAGTTTGGCGATCAGGCGGCCATCAGTGGAGTAAGCCGGAGAGTCCGGCAGGGTAACGCCGGTCAGCGGGTACAGATTGCTCAGGCTCGCGCCGGAAAGTTTGAGGCGCAGATCCAGCGCACCCAGGTTCTGTGGGTCGGTCAGGGTCCCGGCGATGAGCGCGTGGGTATCACCAACCTTCACATCGGCCTGCACCGGGAACGGCTGACTGGCATCCTTGAGCGCCAGAAGGCCACCCACCTTGCCGGTGCCGCTCAGTTTCTGACCGTGGTACTGGCCTGTTACAGCCAGACCAAACGCATAGTCCTGCGGTACTGCGCCCTTTTCCTGGGCCTTTTGCGCTTCCTTGCTGCCAACGATTTCGCCAAACGGGATCGGCTTGCCGAGCAAGTCGATCACCACATCCAGATTGGCATTCAGTGTCTGGTCATTGAAACTCACCAGCCCCTTGTCGAACTTGATGGCCCCGATATCCACCACCCACTTGGAAGGTTCAGCGTTCGGGTCGGATTTGGGCAGGTCGAACACCCAGTTGGCGCGACCATCGGCCAGCCGCTCAAGCTTTGCCTCTGGACCGGTCAAATCGATACGCGGGATGACCACTTGCTGAGCCAGCAGTGGCAACAGCGACAGACGAAACTCAACGTGCTTGAGAGTGACCATCTGCGGGGTTTTCGACCTCTCGGGATTACCCAGTGTCAGGTCATCGGCCACGAAGTGCGGCGACGGCACCCAGGCACGCCAGCCGCCGAGTTCGGGCTCTCGCGTCCAGCGCACATCCAGGTCACCATTGATGGCGAACGGGCGATGCAGCGCTTCGCTGACTTTCTCATTGAGGGTAGGTTTGATGCGATTCCAGTCGAACGTGACAAGCACAATGACCAGTATGGCCAGCACCACCAATAACGTGGCACCTGTCCAGGCGAAAATCTTGCGGCTGCGCGTCATGCGTGACTCTCCAGAAAACAGCGCCCCGACCCTGGCGCGCTGAATACGACATGAATGTTCGACTGACAAACGCGCCGAGGGTTTGATTTGAATACGAAATCGCACCAAAGGCTAGCACCCGCGCTGCAGCGCACGTAAAAGAGTCTGAATGAAAACCCTTTCGACGCAGGTAAAGCGCATTTGCTAAAGTGCAACCCAGCCTAATCCAAGAATCGTTTGAGCCATGCTGCCCCGCGCCGAACAGAAACAACAGACCCGAAGAGCCTTGCTTGATGCTGCCCATCAGTTGATGGAAAGCGGGCGCGGCTTCGGCAGCCTGAGCCTGCGGGAAGTGGCGCGCACGGCGGGCATCGTGCCGACCGGGTTTTATCGCCACTTCGAAGACATGGACCAGTTGGGCCTGGCGCTGGTGAGTGAGGTCGGCCAGACCTTCCGCGAAACCATCCGGCTGGTACGCCACAATGAATTCGCCATGGGCGGGCTGATTCGCGCGTCGGTGAAGATATTTCTAGAGCGTGTAGCAGCCAATCGCTCGCAGTTTCTGTTTCTGGCCCGTGAACAGTATGGCGGCTCTCTTAAAGTGCGTCAGGCTCTGGGGGCTCTGCGCGAGGGCATCAGCGCCGACCTGACGGCCGACCTGGCAAAAATGCCCAAATGGCAGCACCTGAACGCTGACGCGCTGTCGATCATCGCCGACCTTGTGGTCAAAAGCGTGTTCGCCATGCTGCCGGAACTGATCGACCCTCCACCCGCTTCGCTTGCACCGCACCTGACACCTCAGGCCAAGATTACCCAGCAACTGCGCTTCATCTTTATCGGCGCACGGCACTGGCGTGGGCTCGGTAGTCACGATTGAGCGTCAGTTGAAGCCAGCTAGAGCACCAAAATAGATCACTTTTCTCGCTGCGCACCATTAGCGATCACGGCAAGGCCGTGCACAATTAAAAAGTCAGGCATTTCCGCCAGCGATTTCCTACAGCCTGCCCTGTTGGCAAGCCCCTTGCTCTGATTTGAAGCATCGCAATTGGCTGGAAGCTATCTAATGCTGGTGATTCACAACCGAATCGAACCTCAGGCCGAATGGGCCGCCGAGCTGCATTTGAATTTCGAGGCACGCAGCAAGAGTCGCCTGCGCTGCTTCAGTGCGGAAAACGAAGACGTCGGCCTGTTTCTGCAACGCGGTCAATCGCCCCTGCGCGATGGCGAGTTTCTACAGGCCGAAGATGGCCGCGTGGTACGTGTCTGCGCTCGCCCGGAAAAGCTGATGCACGTTACTTGCAGCAGCACCTTCGAACTGACCCGCGCGGCCTATCATCTCGGCAATCGTCACGTAGCCCTGCAGGTCGGCGACGGCTGGTTGCGCCTGCTCGATGACTACGTGCTCAAGGCTATGCTCGATCAACTCGGTGCCACCGTCGAAACCATCGAAGCGCCGTTCCAGCCGGAACATGGTGCCTATGGCGGCGGGCATCACCACTCGCGTGCAGGCGAAGAGGATTTCAACTATCCGCCGCGCATGCACCAGTTCGGCGTGCGCAAGTGAACAGCGCCTGGGCGCTTTTGCGTCTGGCCAGCCCGCAGCTGCCGATTGGCGGCTACAGCTATTCACAAGGGCTGGAAATGGCCGTGGAGCAGTCCATCGTGGTGGACCCGCAGACTGCAGGGCGCTGGATAAGCGATCAGCTGTTGCTCAATCTCGCTCGCTTTGAGGCACCCTTGCTGCTGGCCCATTGTGAAGCAGCGTCAGCCGGTGACTGGGGCCAACTGCTGCAAGTCAGCGAGCAACACCGCGCCAGCCGCGAAACGCGCGAGCTGCATCAGGAAAGCCGGCAGATGGGTTATTCCTTGCAACAACTGCTCAATGGCCTGCCTGAGCTGGATCGCGATGCGCGCCACTTTCTTGAACAGACTGCAGAGCCGCACCTGGCCCTGGGCTGGGCGCTGGCCGCACGTGCCTGGCAGATCAGCCCGCAAGACGCGCTGGCCGCATGGCTGTGGAGCTGGCTGGAAAACCAGCTGGCCGTGCTGATGAAAACCCTGCCACTCGGCCAGCAAGCTGCGCAACGCCTGACCAGCGAGCTGTTGCCGTTACTGCAGCAAGCGCAGGTCAATGCCACCCGACAAGATACCCACCATGCCGGCAGCGCAGCCTTCGGCCTGTCCCTGGCGAGCATGGCGCATGAACGTCAATACAGCCGGTTATTCCGGTCCTGATCAGTATTTATGGAGAACTCAATGAACAGCCAACCTCTGCGCGTCGGCATCGGTGGCCCGGTAGGGTCCGGCAAGACAGCCCTGACCCTGGCGCTGTGCCTGGCATTGCGCGACCGCTATAACCTGGCGGTCGTGACCAACGATATCTATACCCGCGAAGACGCTGACTTTCTGGTGCGCAACGAGGCACTGGCCCCTGAGCGCATCATCGGTGTTGAAACCGGTGGCTGCCCGCACACCGCCATTCGTGAAGACGCTTCGATCAACCTGGAGGCGGTTGACCAGCTCAATCGTCGCTTTGAGGGCCTGGACCTGATCATTGTCGAATCCGGTGGCGATAACCTTTCCGCAACGTTCAGCCCGGAGCTTTCCGACCTGACGATTTATGTGATCGACGTATCGGCAGGCGACAAACTGCCTCGCAAAGGTGGCCCGGGTATCTGCAAGTCCGATCTGCTGGTGATCAACAAGATAGACCTCGCACCGCTGGTGGGCGCGTCACTGGAAATGATGGACAGCGACACGCGCAGGATGCGTGGCGAAAAGCCGTTCGTGTTCAGCAACCAGAAAACCGGTCAGGGTCTGGAACAGATCATTGCCTTCATTGAACGCCAGGGTCTGCTCACTGCAGCCGCCTGAATTCACAACCAAAAGGAACCCGTCGATGAACTACAAAAAAGCCCTTGGCGCCCTCGCGCTGCTGCTGATCCCGACCCTGGCGCTGGCCCACCCCGGTCATGGCGATAACGGTCTGATAGCGGGTATCAGCCACCCGATTGGCGGTCTGGATCATTTGCTGGCAATGCTTGCCGTCGGCTTGTGGGCCGCACAACAGCAAGGTTCCGCACGCTGGGCGCTGCCCTGCACTTTCGTCGGCACCATGCTGATCGGCGGCGTGTTGGGCTTTGAAGGTCTGAACCTGCCAGCACTGGAAAGCGGCATTGCCGCGTCGGTACTGGCGCTGGGTCTGGCTGTGGCACTGGCGGTGCGTCCGCCCTTGGCACTGGCCGTTGCAGCGACAGCACTGTTTGCGTTGTTCCACGGTGTGGCGCATGGCCTTGAGCTTCCGGACATGTCCAGCCCATGGGCTTACGCAGCAGGCTTCGTGGCAGCGACTGCAGCCTTGCACGCGGCAGGTTATGCCGTGGTTCGCGTATTGCCTCAGGCGGCAGCACCGCTGGTGCGCATCGCAGGTGCAGCTTCTGCGGCAACGGGTGTGTGGTTGCTGGCGGGCTGATCGGATTTCCGCTGGTCATACCCACTTCGTCTGGAAAAATCAGCCAGGGTCGATCAGCGGGAAAGCGCAGGAATGCGGTACAGGTAGAGCAGCACTGCGCTGGCAAACGCCAGCAGGCAGACCGGCAAAGGGTGCAAGCCGAACAGCACTGCGATGGCGGCGATCCAGGCGGGCAGCCCGGCAGCGAGAAAGGCCAGACGGCGGACAGCAGCGAGTTTGAGCCATGCTGCCGGCTCTTCCGGCGTGTCGAGTGCAGCCTGGGTAGCCGTTAACGCTCGCTTGTAAGCCCCGAAGGGCTTCAGGCTGACGAACATCGAGCCTATCCCGGCAATGAACAGCGGTATCGCCAACACAGGAATGAGCGGCTCGCTGGCACCGAAAAACACACAGACCACCAGCAATGGTGCCAAGGTCAGACCCAGTTGACGCCACCACGCCATTTCCAGCTTTTGGCGCACCTCGCTGCGTGTCACGCGGGGCCGACCTCGCTTTGATGCTCGTTACCCATCATGTGTCCCAACTTGCCCACCTTGGTCGCCAGATAAAGGCGGTTGTGCGGGTTTTGTCCGGTGTGCAACGGCACACGCTCGGCGACCGTGATGCCCATGTCGGTCAAGGCTTTGACCTTGCGCGGGTTATTGGTCATCAGACGCAACGATTGAACGCCCAAGTGCTGAAGCATCGGCAGGCAGATCGCGTAATCGCGCTGGTCGGCAGCAAAGCCCAGACGCTCATTGGCCTCTACTGTGTCAGCGCCGCCATCCTGCAGCTCGTAGGCGCGGATCTTGTTCATCAGGCCGATACCGCGCCCTTCCTGACGCAGATACAGCAATACGCCGCGCCCTTCGGTAGCAATGGCGCGCAGGGCGGCTTCAAGTTGTGAACCGCAATCGCAACGCTGACTGAACAGGGCGTCGCCTGTCAGGCATTCGGAATGCACGCGGCCAAGAACCGGCGCACCGTCCGCCACATCGCCCAGACTCAGGACGACATGTTCACGGCCGGTTGCCGACTCGATAAAGCCGTGCATGGCAAACTCTGCAAAGGGGGTGGGCAGTTTGGAAGCGGCGACAAATACGACGGGCACCGTGTGCTCCTGATCAGTATGAAGACTGGAAATTCGCAAGATTCGCATTGTAACAGCAGGTTCCTGCGGACGCTCAGGCTGAATTCTCGGGCATTTAGATCATAAAGTTCGATAGATAGACGCAGTGCATCGCTTCACTGCGCGCTGTCGAAATGCTGGTAGCCACGCGTATCGGGCGTGACATCCAGCCCTGCGCCGTCGACAACAACGACACCTTGGCCCTTTTCTACCCGGCCAATCACATGCACCGGCCAGCCTTCATCCAGCAAGCTGGCAAGGTGTCCGGACGGCAGCGTGAAAGCCAGGATGTAATCGTCGCCACCGCTGAGCGCAGCCTGCCGGGCAGACGGCAGATCGAACAACGTCAGCAACTGATCAGACATCGGCAGCCTGTCACGCTCGACGACCAGCCGGACGCCTGATGCACGGGCAATGTGTCCGCAATCAGCCAGCAGCCCATCGGAGATGTCCAGCGCCGACGTCGCCCTGCCCCGCAATGCCTGCCCCAGCGCTAGCTGAGGTTGCGGCGACCAGTAGCGGGCCAGCAACGCCTCGGCAATCGAAGCCTCGGCGCTGCGTTGCTTCAATACCAGCGGCAACGCGCCTGCGCCATCACCCAGCGCGCCGCCAACGCAGAGCAAATCGCCGGCGCAAGCGCCGCTGCGCGTCAGGGCCGAGCCGGCTGGAACAGCGCCGAACACCGTCAGCGTAAGGCTCAAGGGCCCGCGTGTGGTATCGCCGCCGATCAAACGCAGCGAACAGCCCAGCGCCATGTGATTGAGGCCGCGGGCAAATGCCTGCAGCCAGTCGGCATCGACCTGCGGGAGGGTCAAGGCAAGGGTAAACGCTACAGGACGAGCGCCCATGGCCGCCAGATCGCTGGCAGATACCGCCAGCGCGCGCTGGCCAAGCAGAAAGGGGTCGCAGACATCAGGAAAATGCACCCCGGCAACCAGGGTATCGGTCGAGATCGCCAACTGCTCGCCGGGCGCTAACGCCAGCAGCGCGCAGTCGTCGCCGATCCCCAGGGCAACTTCCTCGCCCACCTGCGCACAGGGCGCGGCGGCGAAGTAATTGCGGATCAGCTCGAACTCTCCCATAAAGATCAGGCGCGAATCAGCGCTTGTGGGCCTTCACTTCGACTTCACGCAGGCGCGGCGCCAGCTTGTCCAGCACACCATTGACGAACTTGTGGCCGTCAGTAGAACCGTAGACTTTGGCCAGCTCGATGCCTTCGTTGATTGCAACGCGGTAAGGCACGTCGATGCGCTTGAGCAGCTCGAAGGTCGACAGGCGCAGGACGGCCAGTTCAACCGGGTCGAGTTCTTCGATGGTCAGGTCGAGGCAAGGCGAGAGCGCGGTGTCGATCTCGGTCTTGTTGGTGGCCACACCGTGCAGCAGTTCACGGAAGTAGGCGCCGTCGACATTGCTGAAATCGTTGTCTACACGAAACTGTGCTTCGATCTCGTTCAACGCATGGCCAGCCATGTGCCACTGATAAAGGGCCTGAGTAGCCATCTGCCGCGCTTCGCGACGTTTGGCACTTTTGCCCTTGGCAGCTTCCGGCGATTTGGCGTCGCGCGGGTTGAACTGGTCGGTATCGTCGGAAATCACTTGGCCTCCAGCTGCGACAGCAGGCTTACCATTTCAATGGCGGACAGAGCAGCTTCAGCGCCCTTGTTACCGGCCTTGGTGCCGGAACGCTCGATGGCCTGCTCGATGGAGTCGACGGTCAGTACGCCGAAAGCGACCGGAACGCCGAACTCCATGGACACCTGAGACAAGCCTTTGACGCACTCGCCTGCAACGTATTCAAAGTGCGGAGTACCGCCACGGATCACCGCACCCAGCGCGACGATGGCCGCAAATTCGCTGCGCTGGGCAACTTTCTGCACGACCAGCGGAATTTCGAACGCACCCGGCGCACGGATGATGGTGATGTCGCTTTCGCTGACACCGTGGCGTACCAGCGCATCAACGGCACCGCTAACCAGGCTTTCCACGACGAAGCTGTTGAAACGGCCCACTACCAAGGCGTAGCGGCCTTGTGGGGCGATGAAGGTACCTTCGATGGTCTTCAAGGTCATTCGGTGAGTCTCGTATTAAAGAGCAAGCCCGCCTTGGGGCGGACTTTGAGGGATATTAGGCCACGAATCGCAACTGTCAGGCCAAAAGCTGCGAAAAACCGTCTTTCGCACGCCCCGACCTGCCGGTATTTATTCGGAGGGCACGTATTCTACAACTTCCAGATCGAAACCGGATATCGCATTGAACTTCATCGGTGAACTCATCAGGCGCATTTTGCGCACGCCGAGGTCACGAAGGATCTGCGAACCGGCACCCACCGTGCTGTAAGTGGTCGGCGTCTTGATCGGTTGCTGCCCTGCGGTTTCGCGGATATGTGCCAGCAATACATCGCCATCCAAGGGGTGACCAAGCAACAGCACAACACCGCTGCCCGCCTCGGAAACCGCTCGCATGGCGGCGCGCAGGCTCCAGCGGCCGGGCTGTTTGACCATCAGCAGGTCGCGCAGCGGGTCCATGTTGTGCACGCGAACCAGCGTGGGTTCTTCTGCGCAGATCTTGCCCAGGGTCAGCGCCAGATGCACGTCGCCCTCGACCGAATCGCGGTAGGTCACCAGGTTGAAACTGCCCAGTTCGCTGTCCATCGGCTGCTCGGCAATCCGCTGAACGGTACGTTCATGGATCATCCGGTAGTGAATCAGGTCGGCAATGGTGCCGATCTTGATGTCGTGTTGCCGGGCAAATTCTTCAAGTTCGACGCGACGCGACATGGTGCCGTCGTCGTTCATGACTTCGCAGATCAGCCCCGTCGGTTCGAAGCCTGCCATGCGCGCCAGGTCGCAGGCCGCTTCGGTATGACCGGCGCGAGCCAGGGTGCCGCCAGCCTGAGCCATCAGCGGGAAGATGTGCCCAGGACTGACGATGTCTTCTGCTTTGGCTTCTTTGGCAGCGGCGGCCTGAACGGTGCGTGCCCTGTCGGCTGCGGAGATACCGGTGGTCACGCCTTCCGCGGCTTCAATGGAGACGGTGAACTTGGTGCCGAAGCCGGAGCCGTTACGCGGTGCCATCAGCGGCAGTTTGAGAGTTTCGCAGCGCTCGCGGGTCATCGGCATGCAGATCAGGCCACGGGCGAAACGCGCCATGAAGTTGATGTGCTCGGGCTGCACACATTCGGCGGCCATGATCAGGTCGCCTTCGTTCTCACGGTCTTCGTCATCCATGAGGATGACCATCTTGCCCTGGCGAATGTCTTCAACCAGTTCTTCGATAGTATTGAGCGCCACGCGGCACCCCCTTGATTCAGGATTTGAGGTAGCCGTTCTCGGCCAGAAAGCTTTCGGTGATCGTGCCGTGGCCCGGCTCGGCGGCCTTGTCGCCCAGCAGCAGGCGCTCCAGGTAACGTGCCAGCAGGTCTACTTCCAGGTTGACCTTACGGCCAGGCTGGTAGTCGGCCATGATGGTTTCGCTGAGGGTGTGCGGCACGATGGTCAGTTCGAACTCGGCACCATTGACCGAGTTGACCGTCAGGCTGGTGCCGTCGACCGTGATCGAGCCTTTATGGGCGATGTATTTGGCCAGCTCGCGCGGAGCACGCACCGTAAACTGAATGGCGCGGGCGTTATCGGCACGGGAAACAATTTCGCCCACGCCGTCGACATGGCCGCTGACCAGATGGCCGCCCAGACGCGTAGTCGGGGTCAGGGCCTTTTCCAGGTTGACCCGGCTGCCGCTCTTCAGATCGACGAAGGCAGTTACGGTCAGGGTTTCACGACTGACGTCAGCCCAGAAGCCGTCGCCGGGCAATTCGACGGCGGTCAGGCATACGCCATTGACGGCAATGCTGTCGCCAAGCTTGACGTCGCTCAGGTCGAGCTTGCCGGTCTCCACGTGAACGCGGACGTCGCCGCCCTTGGGAGTCAGGGCGCGGATGCTGCCGATGGATTCGATAATGCCGGTAAACATGGGTCCTCCGGGAGAACAAGGGCTGCGCGCAAGGCGAAAGCCGGGAATTATACGCCGGGTGCGCGCACAGGGAGAGCGATGACTCGCCAGTCATTACCGACGGCACGCATTTGCACGATGTTCAGCTCCAGCGCTTCGCTCATCTGCGCCAGCGGCAGGTCGAGCAGCGGCCGGGCCGATGAGCCGAGAAACTTGCCGGCAATGAATATCTGAAACTCGTCGACCAGCCCGAGACGCGCAAAGGCACCCGCCAGCCGCGGACCGGCTTCGACCAGCACTTCATTGACGCCACGCGTGGCCAGTTCGCCCATCAACTTGCGCAGGTCCACATGACCGGCGCTGTCAGCCAGTGCCAGCATTTCGTGGCCTTCTTCCTGATAGCGACCTCGCGCCGACGCCGCAGCACAGGTCACGACCAGCGCACTGCCCGCCTGAAAGAACGGCGCGTCCAGCGGCACGCGCAGACGACCGTCAATCAATACCCGCAGGGGCGGACGCGCAGCGGCCAGCGCGGTCAATTCTGCATTGAGACCCAACTCATCGGGGCGCACGGTGAGGCGGGCCTTGTCGGCCAGCACCGTATCGGCTCCGGTCAGCACTACGCTCGACTGCGCGCGCAGACGCTGAACGGCGGAACGCGCCTCGGGACCGGTGATCCACTGGCTTTCGCCGCTGGCCATAGCGGTTCGGCCATCCAGGCTCATGGCCATCTTCACGCGTATGTAGGGCTGTCCGGTTTCCATGCGCTTGAGAAAGCCTTTGTTCAGCGCTCGCGCTTCGCTTTCCAGCACGCCGCATTGAACGCCGATACCAGCATTCATCAGGCGCAACAGGCCACGACCGGACACGTCAGGGTTGGGGTCCTGCATGGCCGCGACGACCCGCGCCAGCCCGGCGTTGACCAGCGCATCGGCACAGGGCGGCGTGCGCCCCTGGTGGCTGCACGGTTCAAGGGTGACGTAGGCGGTCGCGCCTCTGGCAAGTTCGCCGGCCTGGCGCAGGGCATGCACTTCGGCATGCGGCTCGCCAGCCCGTACATGCCAGCCCTCACCGACGATCTGGCCGTCACGCACAATAACGCAGCCGACGCGCGGGTTGGGGTGCGTGGAGTAGAGCCCGTTACGCGCCAGCTCCAGCGCACGCGCCATGTAATGAACGTCGAGAGCCGCCTGTTCAGTCAGCAATGCACTTATTCCTTACCCGGCTCGCGGGCCAGACGGTCGATTTCTTCACGAAATTCGTTGAGGTCCTGAAAGCGGCGGTACACCGAGGCGAAGCGGATGTAGGCCACTTCATCGAGCTTTTGCAGCTCGGCCATGACCAGTTCGCCAACCACCAGCGATTTGACTTCGCGCTCGCCGGTCGCTCGCAGCTTGTGCTTGATGTGCACCAGTGCCGCCTCAAGGCGCTCGACACTCACCGGACGCTTTTCAAGCGCACGTTGCATACCGGCGCGCAGTTTTTCTTCATCGAAAGGCTGACGACTGCCATCCTGTTTGATCAGACGCGGCAAAACCAGCTCGGCAGTTTCGAACGTCGTGAAGCGCTCGCCGCAGGCCAGACACTCGCGTCGGCGGCGTACTTGCTCGCCTTCGGCGACGAGGCGGGAGTCGATGACTTTGGTGTCATTGGCACCGCAGAAGGGACAGTGCATGGTGGCTGGCAACGAAAGAATGAGGAGCGCCATGTTAGCGCATCCTGCTGGCAAGACAAGGCTGAGGGTTTACGGTATATAGACGCGCATTAAAGCGATGTGAAATTGCCTGCGCTCGGTAATACTGCATGCATGGCGTCACTCAGCCTTTCGATTTTTGTCTTGTGGAGCTCTTGATGACGTTACGCCCCGTTATTCTACTCGGCCTCATTGGCTTGCTGGCCGCGTGCAGCAGCAATGACGCGCCAAAACCGGCTGCGGCACCGCCCGTCGCCCCGGCAATCAAAGTGCCTGCCGGGCCCGGCCCGCTGCAACCGTACCAACGTGAACTCAGCGGGCAACTGCTCGGCGTACCTGCCGGGGCCGAGGTCGAACTGGCGATGCTGGTGATCGACGAGCGCGGTCGTCCACAGAAGCTGCTGACCAACACCTTGCTGAAGGGCAACGGCCAGTCATTGCCGTTCCAGTTACGCTTCAACCCGGAAGCCTTTCCGGTAGGCGGGCGTGTCGAACTGCGCGGCCGTGCCAGTCAGTCGGGGCAATTGATACTGCACCTGCCGTCGATGCGCATCGACCAGCCCACCACTCAGGCACTGGGGCAATTGCAATTCGTCAAGGCGCCATGACTGCTCCGCGACACCTTCAGGACGCGCTGAGCGAACTGCTCGGCGACGCCCGGCTGGTTGTCACAACGTTGCCGGGCACTGAGCTGAAACTGTGGCTGATCGACGATGCCAACATGGACCGTCCCTTCAGCCCGGATGAAACGCGCCGCATTCTGGAAGAGCCACCGTACTGGAGCTTCTGCTGGGCCAGCGGCCTGGCTCTGGCGCGCTTTCTGGCCGAAAACCCGTACTGGGTAGAAGGCAAGCGTGTACTGGATTTCGGTGCTGGTTCGGGCGTGGCAGGTATTGCCGCGCTGAGGGCCGGGGCACTTGAGGTGGTGGCCTGTGATCTCGACCCGTTGGCGATCGCTGCCTGCCGGGCCAATGCCGAACTCAACCAGGTGCAGTTAAGCTACTCGACGGATTTTTTCGCCGAAGCGGATCGCTTTGATCTGATTCTGGTTGCCGACGTGCTGTACGACCGCGCCAACCTGCCGCTGCTGGATCAATTTCTGTCCCGGGGCCGCGAAGCACTGGTGGCAGACTCCCGCGTGCGCGACTTCAAGCACGCTGCTTACCAGCGCCTGACGATGCTGCATGCGCACACCCTGCCGGACCTGGCTGAACCCCACGAGTTTCGGGATGTGAGTCTGTATCATGCGGCGCGGTGAGCGCTAAATAACAGCTCGGGAGCGCTCAGCTAAACGGTCTCTGTAGGAGCGAACTTGTTCGCGAAGGAGGTCGTTCGAACGATAACTTTCCAGAGCGTTTTCCGTCCCTTTCGCGAACATGTTCGCTCCCACGGCCTTCGGCGAGAATCACAAGCAGATGTGTGGATAGCGCTGAGCGTGCGGGGCAAGGACGATGCCCCACCGCCGACGCCGCTTTCAGCATTGCCCTGCGGGCTTTATAGTTGGCGGCATTCAGATTCTTCGAGACGTGCAATGAGCCAGGAAACTGCTTACATCTTCGACGCAACCGCCGCGAACTTTGATCAACTGGTGATCGACAAATCGTTCGACCAGCCCGTACTGGTCGACTTCTGGGCCGAGTGGTGTGCGCCCTGCAAGGTCTTGATGCCCCTGCTGCAGCAAATCACCGAGAGTTATCAGGGCGAATTGCTGCTGGCCAAGGTCAATTGCGACATCGAGCAGGACGTTGTTGCGCGCTTCGGTATTCGTAGCCTGCCGACCGTGGTGCTGTTCAAGGACGGCCAGCCGGTGGATGGTTTTGCCGGAGCCCAGCCTGAATCGGAAATCCGCAAGATTCTCGAACAGCATGTCGTCATGCCGCCTCCGCCGGCCGCCGATCCACTCAAGCAAGCGCAAGAGCTGTTTGCCGAAAGCCGTTTTGCCGAAGCCGAAGCACTGCTCAAGGTGCTGTTGGGCGAAGACAACACCAATGCCGCAGCACTGATTCTGTATGCGCGCTGCCTGGCAGAACGTGGCGAACTGAGCGAGGCAAAGGCAGTGCTGGACGCCGTTACCGGTGATGCACACAAAGCCGAGCTGGCGGGTGCCAAGGCGCAACTGACGTTCCTGGCACAAGCGGCCACCCTGCCGGATGTGGCCGAACTGAAAAGTCGTCTGGCACAAAACCCTCAGGATGACGAAGCGGTGCATCAACTGGCGATTCAGCAATTGTCGCGTCAACAGTACGAAGCCGCGCTGGATGGCCTGCTCAAACTGTTCATTCGCAATCGCAATTACGCCGAGGGCCTGCCGCACAAGACGCTGCTGCAAGTGTTCGACCTGCTGGGCAATGAGCATCCACTGGTGACCGCATACCGTCGCAAGCTGTTCGCCGCGCTGTATTAAGCCAGCTTGCCACCGGCACCGCACGGGTGCCGGTGACTGAACAACCAGGTCAGATCACGTCGCGTCGACCCAGCTGTACAGCGGCGCATCCCCGCCGCTCTCGACCTTCACGTTCGCAGAGTGACGCAGGCGCACCAGCAAATGCTTGCCTGCCGCGGTACTGCCGGCCAGCCCTTCCAGTTGCCCCAGCAGATCCGGCCCACTCATCTGCCCGGCCTTTTGCAACAACTCCTGTGCGACCTGCCACAGCCTGTCGTCCTGGTTGAGCGGCTTGCTCTCGACCACGGCGGCCGATAAGTCGGGAGCTGCCGCCTTGAGCTGCGCGCCCAGTTGCGCCCAGTCGCCTTCGTCCAGCTCAAGAGTCAAATCCACCGGCCACTGGCCTACGGTTCCACGAATACGCAACATGATGTGTACCTGCTGACAGTCAGGCATACATGCTCCCACAGGCTGGCGCGCATGCCCATGATCAACCGTAACGCCACTGGCTGATGACCGGCTCTTTGCCGTTCATGAAGTTGCCAAGCGCCCGCACGTCATAGACATTTTCCCAATGCTCGACAATTTTGCCATCACGGAACCGCCACAGGCCGCAAAACGGCATGATGATCTTCCGGCCCTCGCAACTGGCGCGCATCTCGCCCAGCACCGAGCCATAGTGCTCGTTGGCAATGATGTCGTGGACATCCATGTAGAGGGTCTGACGTGTGCGCCTGAGCAGATTGATCTCGTGGGAAAGCACTGCGTCCTTGCCAATGGCTATGGACAAGCCACCACCAGCGCCCTGATCGGCTTTGTGCAGCACAATGTCAGCGTCGGCGAATTCGGTAATTCGAGTTGGATCCTTGTACACCGCACGCAGGATTTCTCTATTCGGATGGAGCTTGTTCATGAGTATCTTCCCTGATGTCACACTCGGCTGGCGATGAAAACCCTCCCGGCGCATCCGGCGCAGGTACAGCGATTTTCATTTTTCAGAGTAGGACCTGATGACGCAAAGGCTGAGACTACTTCAGCATAAGCACGGGCCAGGGTATTCCAGATAACGCCGCCAGATAACGGTCCATGAAGACCGGATAGTCCAGTGCTTGAACAAAAACACGTCCACGCACACCGGCACTTGTTATAAGATCACATAACAAATTTCATCAATATTGCCCCCGGAGTCCGCTATGCGCCGTTTGCTACTCGCCTTGCCTTTCGCCCTGTTGCCACTCGTTGCTGCCCACGCAGCCGAAGTACATGACCATGATCACGGCGATGAACACGGCAGTCTGGGAGCCCACGAGCATGGCGTAGGACGTCTGGATGTGGTGCTGGAAGGCAAGACGCTGGAATTTGAATTCGACAGCCCGGCCATGAATATCGTCGGTTTCGAGCACGTTGCAACTTCGGATGAAGACAAGGCCAAAGTCGCCAAGGCGCGCGAGTTGCTACTCAAGCCCAACGCGCTGTTCAGCATCGCCGATGCCGCCAATTGCTCGGCCACCTCGGTGAAACTGGAAAGCCCGCTGTTCGGCGACAAGGATGACGATCACGATGGGCACGCCCAGGGCGGCGATGCCGATCATCATGAGCACAGCGAAATTCACGGTCACTACAAGTTCGTCTGTGACGCACCGGCCGTTCTGAAGAGGCTCGACCTGTCGCAAATCTTCAAAACCTTTCCCGACACCAAGAAGCTTCAGGTACAACTGATCTCGCCAGGCGGCCAATCGGGCGCAGAAGTGATCGCAGCCAACCCAACGCTGAAATTCTGATCGCACTCTGCGGTACAACGACCGGGCCTGGCCCGGTCTTTTAATTTCCAACCTAGCGTGAGTCAGCCCATGACCCAAGCACTGATCGAGCTATCAAACCTGAGCTTCAACTGGCCAGGCCATCCGCAGTTACTGGACATCGCCGAATTTCGCCTGCAAACCGGCGAAACCCTGTTCCTCAAAGGCCCCAGCGGCAGCGGCAAAACCACTTTGCTGGGCCTGCTGGGCGGCGTGCAAAAACCTGTCAGCGGCAGCATTCGCCTGTTGAATCAGGACCTGTCGACACTGTCGGCGGCAGCACGTGATCGCTTCCGAGTCGATCACACCGGCTACATCTTTCAGCAGTTCAATTTGTTGCCGTTTCTGTCGGTGCGAGAAAACATCGAGCTGCCCTGCCATTTTTCCAGCGTCCGCGCCGAGCGTGCGAAGCAACGCCACGGCAGCGTCGAAAAAGCGACCACCACCCTGCTCGCCCACCTGGGCCTGAAAGACCCGGCGATGCTGACACGACGTGCCGACTCACTGTCCATCGGCCAGCAACAACGCGTGGCCGCGGCCCGTGCGCTGATCGGTCAACCTGAACTGGTGATCGCCGACGAACCCACTTCGGCGCTGGACGCCGACTCTCGCGAAGCGTTCATTCGCCTGCTGTTAGCCGAATGCCGCGAGGCCGGGGCCAGCCTGCTGTTTGTCAGTCATGACCAGAGCCTGGCACCGCTGTTTGATCGCAACCTGTCGCTCAGCGACCTGAATCGCGCCGCCGTCGCCGTGGAGATTTGAGATGTATCTGTTTCGTCTGGCCATGGCCAGCCTGGCCAACCGCCGTTTCACCGCGTTTCTCACTGCCTTCGCCATT
This sequence comes from Pseudomonas amygdali, assembly GCF_002699855.1. GTDB lineage: Bacteria > Pseudomonadota > Gammaproteobacteria > Pseudomonadales > Pseudomonadaceae > Aquipseudomonas > Aquipseudomonas amygdali. The sequence goes on from NZ_LKBW01000285.1 coordinate 19,781, forward strand.
GCGCTGTCGGTGTGCCTGTTACTGGCCGTAGAGCGGGTGCGCACCGAAGCGCGCTCCAGCTTCGCCAGCACCATCAGCGGCACCGACCTGATCGTCGGCGCACGTTCCGGCTCGATCAACCTGTTGCTGTATTCGGTATTTCGCATCGGCAACGCCACCAACAATATTCGCTGGGACAGCTTTGAGCATTTTGCCCAGAGCAAACAGGTTAAATGGGCGATTCCGGTTTCGCTGGGCGACTCCCATCGTGGCTATCGGGTGATGGGCACCAACGAAGCGTATTTCGAGCATTATCAGTTCGGTCGCCAACAGCATCTGGAAATGGCCGAAGGACGCGAATTCAAGACCGATCCCTTCGAAGTGGTGCTGGGCTCGGAGGTCGCCAAGGCGCTGCATTATAAATTGGGCGACAAGCTGGTACTGGCGCACGGTGTCGCGGCGATCAGCCTGGTCAAGCATGACGACAAGCCGTTCACCGTGGTCGGCATCCTCAAGCCGACCGGTACACCGGTGGACCGCACGCTGCATATCAGCCTGGGTGGCATGGAAGCCATTCATATCGACTGGCACAACGGCGCACCGGCGCGAGGCAACGAGCGTATCTCTGCCGATCAGGCACGCAATATGGATCTGACGCCGACTGCGATCACCGCCTTCATGCTGGGTTTGAACAGCAAGATCTCAACCTTCAGCCTGCAACGCGAAATCAACGAATACCGTGGCGAACCCATGCTGGCGATTCTGCCCGGCGTGGCGCTGCAAGAGCTGTGGAGCCTGATGGGCACCGCTGAAAAGGCACTGTTCGTAATTTCGCTGTTCGTGGTGCTGACCGGTCTGATCGGCATGCTGACCGCGATTCTCACCAGCCTCAATGAACGACGCAGGGAGATGGCCATCCTGCGCTCGGTCGGCGCACGGCCCTGGCATATCGCAAGTCTGCTTATACTTGAAGCCTTCGCCCTGGCACTTGCGGGTGTCATCAGCGGCCTCGCACTGCTCTATATCGGCATCTTCGTGGCCAGAGACTACATGCTCGACAACTACGGTCTGTCCCTGTCGTCTATGCCACCTGGCCAATATGAATGGACCCTGCTCGGTGCCATTCTCGGTTGCGCGCTGTTGATGGGAACCGTGCCAGCCTGGCGAGCCTACAGGCAGTCACTGGCCGATGGACTGTCGATTCGTTTATGAGGACCTTCATGATACGGCGCATGCTACTCACTCTGCTGCTTTCGGTTTCCACTCAACTGTGGGCCGCCGAGCCGCGTGAACTGACCTGGAATGACATGATTCCACCCGATGCACCCGTGGTGAAGCCGGTAACGGCTCCGATACACGATATGTCCAAGCTGTCCGATGCACTGGCCATGGAGGCAGCGCCTGCGGCCCATCAACTGGCTCCGCATGCACCAGTGGTCAAGGCACTGGATGGCAAGCTGGTGCGTTTACCGGGCTACATCGTGCCACTTGAGGTCAGTGAGGAAGGCAGAGTGACGGAGTTTTTGCTGGTGCCGTATTTCGGTGCCTGCATCCATGTGCCGCCGCCAGCGAACCAGATCGTGCATGTCACGAGTGAGCTGGGTGTGAAGGTCGATGAGCTGTATCAGCCGTACTGGATCGAAGGACCGATGCAGGCCAAATCGTCTACCAGCGAACTGGCAGAAGCGGGTTATCAGATGCAGGCAGACAAGATACTTGTCTACGAGTTGCCGGATTCATAAGGATGACGAGGTTCCCAGCGATTTCATTGAGCTGAGTCAAAGTCGCCGCTCGACAGCGCTTTAACATTATGCCCATAAATTTTGACTGATCTCTGGAGCCTCCATGAACAAGCACTTGCTACGCGCGTCTGTTGTCGCGCTTGCCATCGCCGCCCCGGTCGCGGCACATGCCTACGAGCCTGGCGACTTCATCGTTCGCGCCGGTGTTGCGCACGTCCAGCCCAATGAAGACAGCGGCGAAGTCCGTCTGGACGGTGCCAAGGTCTCCGGCACCAAAGCCACTGTCGATGGCGAAAACCAGCTCGGTCTGACCTTCGCTTACATGCTGACCCAGCATGTCGGCATCGAGCTGCTGGCTGCTACACCGTTCAGCCACACCGTTTCAGTAAAAGGCCTGGGGCCAGGCCTGGACGGCAAGCTGGCTGATATCAAGCAACTGCCGCCGACGCTGTCGTTGCAGTACTACCCGATGGAACCTTCGTCGAAATTTCAACCGTATGCGGGCGTGGGTATCAACTACACCACCTTCTTCGATACCGACCTGACCGGCAATCGCAAGGATCAGGGTTTCAGCAACCTCAAGCTCAAGGACTCGGTTGGTCTGGCTGCTCAGTTGGGCATGGACTATATGATCACTGACAACGTACTGGTCAACGCCTCGGTCTGGTACGTCGACATCGATACCAAAGCGACTGTGGACGGCCCTTCTGCCCTGGCCGTCGGCAAGACCAAGGTCGACGTGGATATCGACCCGTGGGTATACATGGTGGGCGTGGGTTACAAGTTCTGACCTGCACACCTTCAAGCGCCACACACACAAAGGCACCCTTATCGGGTGCCTTTGTGTTTTGTGGTTTGAACTCTGCGTGCTGGATTCCTGATTATCTTGCCGTTATTTAACCCGCGCCCGGACTCCTGGCTATCGTGCCGATGCTCCGCGTCGGCATGCAGTTCGTGACGCTCTGCGTCACAAATAGGCGCTGCACCGCACGCTCAAGAGCGGACGCAGAGCGTCCAGAAATGCATCACCACGCAGAGCGTGGGGACGATCAGCACTTACAGTCGATGCGGGGCTCATTGCCCCATCAGCAACTCAAGCCCACGAACCAGTGGTGTCGGCTCATCAATGCTGAAGTGCTCCAGCAGACGCTGGTTACTGGCCCGTGAATGCTTGATATCGCCCGAGCGCGGTGCCTGATAGCTCACTTCCGGCTGTTTTCCGACAACCTGCGAAAGCGCGGCCAGCAGCTCGTTGAGCGAAGTGGTCTTGTTCAGGCCGACGTTTATCGCACCTTCGATGGCGTTTTCCCGTGACAGGGCCTGCAGCAGCAGCTTGAGCAGGTCGCCCACGTAGAAGAAATCGCGCGTTTGCTCGCCGTCGCCAAACACGCTGATCGGCAGGCCTTTCTGGATGCGTTCGGCAAAGATGCTGATCACGCCCGAATACGGCGACGACGGATCCTGGCGCGGGCCGAAGATGTTGAAGAAGCGAAAGATCACCGGCTCCAAACCATGCTGACGGCGGTAGAAGTCCAGGTAGAACTCGCTGGCCAGCTTGTCCGATGCGTACGGAGTCAGCGGTGCTTTGGTGGTGTCTTCGGTGATCGCTTCGCCTTCGCCGTTGTTGCCGTATACCGCCGCGCTGGACGCGAAGATCACGCGTTTGATGCCCGCTTCGCGCATGGCCTCACAGACATTCAGTGTGCCGATGAAGTTGCTTTGATGGGTGCGTACCGGGTCGTCAACTGACGCCTGAACCGAGGCCACCGCTGCCAGGTGCACCACGGCCTTACAGCCTTGCGCAGCGCGCTTGACCAGCTCGGCATCGGCTACGTCGCCTTCGATCAGTTCAACCCGCGGGTTGTCGAGCGGCAGATTGCTGCGCTTGCCCGCCGAGAGGTTGTCGAGGATACGCACGCAATGCCCGTCGGCAAGCAATGCATCGGTCAGGTGCGAGCCAATGAAACCCGCACCTCCCGTAATCAGAACAGGGGCGTCAGACATGTCGATAATACCGGTCCAGCAGGCTTGGCAAGCCGGCCCGCCAGGCGCGGGGCTTGATGCCGAAAGTGTGGAGAATTTTCTTGCAGGCCAGCACCGCGTGCTGCGGTTCCTCGGCTGCATCGGGACGCGCGGCGTGAGCCTGTGCGGTGGGCGATTCAATGGCCAGCGGGTGCAGCAGACGTGCTTCGGTGAGCACCGCCTGACCCAGCGCCAGTGGCGTGGTCGCTTCGTGCCCGGCGTAGTGGTACGTGCCCCACAGCGGCGCTTCGCAATCGAGTTGCTTGACGATTGAAATAATCACCCGCGCCGCATCATCGACCGGCGTCGGGTTGCCGCGTCGATCATCGGCCAGCAGCAGCTCTCCGGGTTCTTTGGCGCGCGAAAGAAAGCGGCCAAGCACGCCATCAGCGCTGTCATCCAGCAACCAGCCAAAACGCACAAGCACATGTTGCGGACAGGTGGCGCGCACGCTTTGCTCGATACGCCACAGCGCCTGACCGCGCAGACCCAAGGGCACTGGCTCGTCTTTTTCGCTGTAGGCAGTCGCGCGCGAGCCATCGAACACACGATAACTGGAAGGCTGGACCAGCGTGATGTTGTGGTGCTGACACAGTTCGGCCAGACGCTCGAGAGAGCGCTCCTGGTGGGTCAGGCGCGCTGCGCTCACGGTCTCCGCCTGAAACCAGTCGAAGTAGTAAGCAAGGTTTATCAGGGCATCGGGGCGGGTGTCATCAAGCAGTTGCGTGAGGCTCGCCACGTCCCAGCCGTCTTGCGGTGGACGTGGTGCGAGGAAACCAATGTCTTCCTCGGCACCCAGACGAATCAGCGCCTGCCCGAGGGCATTCCCGCCGCCCAACAGCATAAGGCGCATTCGCATAGAGTCAGCAGGCTCGGTATCAGATAATCAAACGAACAATTGAAAAACGCCTGCAAACATAACACGTTGCCTGCCAACCCCCAACAGTTGCGCAGCCTGGCGGGACAATGACGCCGCCACAATGCGTTGCAGCGTCTCATGCCGCCCGATTGATTACTGAGCTGCCGGACCCGGCGGGCTGTTGCCCTTGGGCAAACCAAGCGGTGCAGGTGTCGGCGCAGAAGGTGTCGCAGCGGCAGGGTCCGAGGGCGCAGGAGGCCCCTCGGCTTCGACACCAGCCTGCGGGTTGTTGAAGCCCGGCCCCATGACCATCTGTGGATAAGTCTGCGCGAAACGCACGTTCGGGTTTTTATCCACAAGACGCTTGAGGCGCTCGTTGAAGGCGCGCCCCACTGCGTACTGACCACCGGAAGAGGTGCGGAATTGCGCGGTCAACACCATGCCGTTCAGGTTCATGCTGTCGACGCCGAACACCTCCAGCGGTCCTTGCAGGTTGTGCTTGAGCAGAATGTCATCGCTGATCGACTGCCCGGTTTCGCGGATCAGCGCCAGCGCATCATCAATATCCGAGTCATAAGTGAACTGCACCGAGAAGAACGCATAAGCGAACTGCCGCGACTGGTTGGTGACCGCCTTGATCTGCCCGAACGGCACGGAATGGACAAAACCCTTGCCGTCACGCAGGCGCACGGTACGGATGGTCAGGCTTTCCACCGATCCGGAGTGGCCGGTACTGAGCACTACCCAATCGCCCACCGAGAAAGTGTCTTCGATGATGATGAACAGACCGGTGATCACGTCCTGCACCAGTTGTTGCGAACCGAAACCGATGGCCAGACCGACAACCCCGGCACCCGCCAGCAGCGGTGCAACGTTGATGCCCAGGTTGGCCATGGTGGTGATCGCGCAGATCACCACCAGAATGATTTTCACCGCGTTGCGCAGCAGCGGCAGAATGGTCTTGATTCGTGTACTCGGCTGGCGGCCACTGCGATGATTGGCCGGTGGTTTGAGGGCTTCCTGAATGGCCGTGTCGAGCACTACCCACAGCAGCCAGGTGACCACAAAGATCAGGCCGATGCTGCTCAGCGAATCGCTGATCACGCGACCCAGCGTGTTGCGCTGGGCAAACTCGAACATCGAGAAGCCCCAGATACGCCCCAGTATCTCGATGAACCCGATGGCCAGCGCAATGCGCAACACCGCGTACACCAGGCTCAGCAGGCGCGCCTTGTACACATGCCCGCCGCGCCCCAGGGACTCGGTCGGTTTGAACAGGTGCTGGAACACTGTGCTCAAAAATACCGTGGCGATCAGCAGAATGGTGGTGAACAACGCACAACGCAGCGCTTCCTGACTGTCTTCACCGGCTCCGATCAGGTTGATCGCCGAGACCAGAATCATCAGCAGGATTGGCAAGTGCCACAGGTTGGAGAAGATTTTCAGCGACTGCTGCAGTGCTGGCCGTTGCAGGCGGCTGCTCAAGGAACGGTTACGAATCAGGTGCGCCACCGGGCGGCGCACCTTGATGATCAGCATGCAGAACACCACCGACGCAAACAGCCCGGTGAACACCGCAACGCTGGTGGTGACGTTGCTGCCCAGTTGGCGGGCGATCTGCGGGCTGGTCAGCGCATCGCTCAGCGCCGCCAGAAAACCGACCACAAACAGTGGCCTCGGCGCGTAGCGGCGAATCATGCGTACCGCGGCGCGCTTGTGCCCGGAGTTGAACATCACAATCACGCAGAGCAGCACCGAGGTCGACACGATGCCACTGCTGGTCGCATAGGCGAAGCACAGCGCCAGCGCACGGCCCACTGAAGACGGCATGAAGTGGCTGACGTAGAGAGTCAATGGCAGACAGACGATGGCTGGCAAGGTGAACGGCAACACGTATTTGAGCAGCGCCTGACTGCGCTCGCGCACCCGCATGAACGGCGTCCGGCACAAGCGCACCGCCAGAAAACGACCCAACGAGGTCAGAACGGCAAACGAGCCGATCCAGACAAACGACAAGGCGAGGAAGTCCCCGGCAACACTCCACGGAGAACGTGTAGTGCGCTTGTTGACCAGCTTCTCCAGCTCGTCGGCTGCACGGTCGGCGCGCAGCTGCCAGGCGTCGAAGAGGTTGTCGTCAAGATTGAGCTTTTCCTGGACGTCATCAATGCTGGAACTGATGGCGCCGAGCAACCCGCCCTGCACCAGAAGCTCCGGGGCCTCTGCCGCCGCTGGCTCGCCGCCGTCTGCCGGTTTCGCATCCGCCTTTTCAGCGGCCTTTTCATCCGCTTTCGCTGCAGGTTTGTCAGCTGCTTTGCCATCGGCCTTTTCGGCCGCCTTGTCGTCGGTCGGCACCGCAGCGCCCATTGGCAGCGCAGGTACATCGGCTGCCTGGAGATTGAAACTGCCTGCGAATAACAGCAGACCCGACAGGATCAAGATTTTCAGCTGAGACGCCACGCAGTTCTCTCCTTCGATGGACAAATACAACCATGAACAGGCCAAAGCACGCTTTGATCCCAAGGAACTGATTCCCTTATGCCCGGCAAGTTCGGTTCCGGCAGGGAAATACGATGAGCCGATGTTTCAAAAAATTGCGCCAGAACAGTACGCTCATTCTTCCCGACTGAACTATGCAAAGCGCCAACTGCCGGAATTATCGGCGGCTGCCGAAGGGATGCATGAGCCTGTGCACCAGAGCGCTTGCCCGATCAACCCGACATCGAGAGGAATCTGCATGAGCACGTTCAACGCAAAAGATGGCACCGAGATCTATTACAAGGACTGGGGCGAGGGTAAGCCGGTACTGTTCAGCCACGGCTGGCCGCTGGATGCGGATATGTGGGAATACCAGATGGAATACCTCAGCAGCCGGGGCTATCGCACCATTGCCTTCGACCGCCGCGGCTTCGGTCGTTCCAGCCAGCCGTGGACCGGTTATAACTACGACACCTTCGCTGACGATATCGCCGAGCTGATAGAGCACCTTGATCTGCACGACGTGACGCTGGTGGGCTTTTCCATGGGCGGCGGCGATGTGACGCGCTATATCGCAAAATATGGTAGCGAGCGAGTTGCCAAACTGGCCTTGCTGGGCTCGGTCACACCGTTTTTCCTCAAGACTGACGACAATCCGGAAGGCGTCGACAAATCAGTGTTCGATGGCATCAAGGAGGGTCTGCTCAAAGACCGCGCGCAATTCATCAGTGATTTCGCCACGCCGTTCTACGGCCTGAACAAAGGACAGAAGGTTTCCGAGGGCGTACAGGCCCAGACCTTGAATATCGCCCTGCTCGCCTCGCTCAAAGGCACTCTGGATTGCGTGACGGCGTTCTCCGCAACCGACTTCCGCCCGGACATGGCGAAAATCGATGTGCCGACCCTGGTGATTCATGGCGATGGTGATCAGGTTGTGCCGTTTGAAGCATCAGGCAAGCGCGCCGCCGAGCTGATCAAGGGTGCAGAGTTGAAGGTCTATCCCGGCGCGCCGCACGGCTTTGCCGTGACCCATGCCGAGGCACTCAACAAAGACCTGCTGGCGTTTGTGCAGGGCTGATATTTTTATGTAACAGGGAGTCGGTTGCCGACTCCCCGCAGGCAGCGAATCAGTCGGCCTGAACGGTCAACTGATTCTGCTCGCCCAGCCCCGCAATCCCCAGGCGCATGCGTTGCCCTGCGCGCAGGAAGACAGGCTCTGGATTGACGCCCAGGCCCACACCCGGCGGCGTACCCGTGGAGATGACATCACCCGGTTGCAGGCTCATGCAACGGCTCAGGTAGGCGATCAGTTGCGGCACGTTGAAAATCAGCGTGCGCGTATTGCCATTCTGATAACGATGACCGTCAACCTCCAGCCACAGGTCGAGTGAGTGAGGGTCGGTAACCTCGTCGCGGGTCACCAGCCAAGGACCTATCGGGCCAAAGGTATCGAAGCCTTTACCCTTGTCCCAGGTTCCGCCGCGCTCAAGCTGCCACTCGCGCTCCGACACATCGTTGACCACGCAATAACCGGCAACGTGCTCCATGGCAACGGCTTCGTCGATATAACGCCCGCCCTTGCCGATGATCACGCCCAGCTCGACCTCCCAGTCAGTCTTGAGCGAACCGCGAGGAATTTCGACATTATCGTCCGGGCCGCAAATTGCGCTGGTCCACTTGTTGAATATGATGGGTTCCTTGGGCACTTCCATCCGCGATTCGGCTGCGTGGTCGGCGTAGTTCAGGCCTATGCAGATAAACTTGCCGACCTGCCCGACGCACGCCCCGATGCGCGGTCGGCCCGCCACCAAAGGCAGGCTTTCGGGATCAAGAGCGGCCAGGCTGGCAAGGCCTGCCGGGCTCAACACCTCGCCAGCGATGTCCGTGACATGCGCGGACAGATCGCGGATCTGGTAGGCAGCATCAAGCAGGCCTGGCTTTTCCTGGCCCTTTTCACCGTAACGAAGCAATTTCATCGAGTTCTCCCGTTTCAGTCCAAGGTGCAAACCGCGGATTCAGAGGGTGATGCCCTGTTGCCCGGCCTTCGGAAATACGTATTCACGATTGGGCTGAACCCACTGAGTCTGGACAGATAGCATCGCAACGGACGCCTTGCCTAATGAAATTTACGACCAACTGCCAACGCGCCGAGTCGGCATTGACCGGCAGAAAAATCGGGATAACGCGTCACTGGTCATAATTAATACACACAGTGAGTATTAATATCACCCCCAGTTCAAACGAGCCCTTTCGTTGAAACGAGCCCCTCGAAAACACGACGGACTCGTACGTCTTGAAGGGCGAACTGGACTCATGTCAACGCTAACACCGTCCTGCAGATTCCCCGTCGCAAGCGCGGCGCCCTGACGCCCCAGGAAAACCTTTTCATGAACAATCGATCGATACCGCGTGCTTCTCGATTCCCGATAACGCGCCTTGCGTTGCTGGTTTCATTGAATTCACTGTGCCTGATCAGCCCGTTCATTCAGGCCGATGACGATGTGCCCACCTCAGTGACGGCGCCCGCCAGCGACGACACCGCTGCCGTGACACTGGGCACGGTGTCAGTGATTGGCCAGGGCGAAACCCGGCAGGTGCAACGCGTCACGCAAAAGGACGTAAGCGCTTATTCCGCAGGTACCAGCCCGTTGAAAGTTCTGCAACGGCTACCGGGTGTCAACTTCCAGTCCGGCGACCCGCTGGGTCGTGAAGAAGGCAGCCAGCGCATCAGCCTGCGCGGTTTTGACATGCACCACCTAGGCTACACCCTGGACGGCGTCACGCTTGGCAACATGAGCTTCGGCAACTTCAACGGTCTGAGCATCACCCGGGCGATCATCGCGGAAAACATCGCCGCCAGCGAAGTGGCTCCAGGCATCGGTTCGCTGGGCACGGCATCGAACAGTGACTTGGGCGGCACCATCCAGTTCACCAGTTCCAATCCGGACAAGGAATTCGGCGCGCGACTGTCACAGACCCTTGGCAGTTACGACACCTCGCGCACTTTCATGCGCGTCGACACAGGCGAATACAACGGTCTGTCCGCTTATGTGTCGGGAGAAAAGTACGACGCCGATGCCTGGAAAGGTCACGACAACCCGCAAAAATCCGACGCTGTGAACGCCAAGGTCAATTACAACTTCGGCGAAAACCGCGTGAGCTTTTTCCACAGCACCTCGTCTCACGACGAAGCCAATCTGCCCAGTCTGTCGAAGAGCATCATGCAGCGCCTGGGCTACAACTGGAGTTACTACACGCCGGACTGGACCCGCGCGGTCAATGCGGCCAACGGCATCTACACCGGCGGCGTAACCAGCGCAGGCGATGCGACCTACAACGCCAGTAGCCTGCGCGACGACGAACTGGACATCCTCAACGGCAATTTCTCGCTCACCGATGATCTGGTGCTGGACGCGACGGTCTATCACCACCATGACTCGGGCCGGGGCAATTCGTACTATCCGTTCATCTTTACCAGCGGCTCGACCACTGTCCCCAGCAACTCGATTCGCAGCACGGTGTATGGCATTGATCGAACCGGCTTCCAGAGTTCGCTGACCTACTTCCTGGGCCAGCATGAAATTCAGGGCGGGTTCTGGATTCAATCGAACAAGAACGACATCGCCCGTTACCTGTTCGATACCACCAATGCGACTCCGCAAAACCATATCGTCAAAACCAATGGCCTGAGGCAGGCGGCGACAGTACTGGACCAGAGCTACAACGACCTGACCCGACAGTTTTTCCTGCGCGACACCTATACCCTGCTCGATGACCGTCTCAAGCTTGAGTTCGGCGCAAAGAACACTGTCACCACCTCCACTGCCGAAGGTAAAGGCGGCGGTTATGCCAGCGGTTCGCTGGAAGCGCGGGACAGGTTTTTGCCGCAAGTGGGCGCAACCTACACACTCAATGACAGCGATGAAGTGTTCACGTCTTATTCGGAAAACATGGCGGCCTTTTCGAGTGGCGGTTACAGCCCGTTCTTCACCACGCAGACCGCAGTGGATGCGCAGAACGGCTTCAAGGACCTCAAACCCGAAACCTCGAAAACCGCTGAACTGGGCGTGCGCCGCAGCACAAAGCTGTATTCGGCATCCGCGGCGGTCTACAACACCAAATTCGACAATCGCCTGGTGGCCATCACCAACTGTACCGGCATCGTCATCTGCCAGAACGGCGTTGCCAACGTCGGCTCTGTCACCAGTCGGGGCCTGGAACTGTCATTCGGCCTGACGCCCGACGAGCACTGGCGCTGGTCCAACTCCATGTCCTACAACCACAGCACTTATGACGACGACTATGCCAGCGGCGGCAGCACCGTTCATGTGAAAGGCAAAACCGTCGTCGATACGCCCAAGCTGATGTATTCCAGCAACCTGGACTGGAATTGGGAGCACTGGAATGCCGGCATGCAGGGCAACTACATCAGCAAGCGCTATTACACTTACACCAACGACTCCAGTGTCAGCGGCTACTGGGTAGCGAACGCCAACCTCGGTTACGACTTCGGCAAACTCGGCGCCGTCAAAGACACCACCGTCTCGCTGAACATGGTCAACCTGTTCGACAAGCGTTACATCTCCACCCTCAACACCGACGCCAGCGCAGCGACCGACCCGGCGGGCAATTTGCAGATTCTGCAGGTGGGCACGCCACGCAGCGCGTTTGTAACACTGGGCGTGAAACTTTGATTGATGCTGACTGAAAGCGGGCGAAGGATCGCCCCATCTGCCACTTACATTGAATTACGTCGCGCGGCTTGCTCTTGGAGACAGGCTCTTGTGGGAGCGAGCTTGCTCGCGAAGGCAATGTACCTGTCTCTGCACGACCGCGTGGGTTGCCAACCTCAATGGCGACGAATACCCCATCGTGCTGCATACTCCCCTGACATACAGCGCCTGACCTTCATCTGGACACCCCATGACACCCAACGCAGAACTCTATAACCCGTCCACCGAATATGCCGACAAGCTGATTTCGCGCATCGGACAAACACCTTCGTGGATCGCAAAACGCATTGGTGTGACTGACAAGCGCATTCGCTACATTCTGGATGGGGAAAGGACCGTCAAAGGCGAAACCACGCCGATTCAGATGACCTATACCGAGCAGTTTGCACTGGAGTGTCTTGTGGCAGAGGCTATAGCGCTGAGGATGTAGGACCCGCTGGCTATCAAGCATTGCCCTTGAATCTGAGGTTCCTGATAATCACGCCCTCAAATAACTCAGGCAAGGAAATGCAGTGAAAGGAAATCTAGTATTGGTGGCGTTGCTTGCCCAAGCTTGAGTGCGGTGAAGTCTTTGCTACGAATAACTCTCATGCTCGCGGTTCTCAAGCAGGTATGTCCAACAGTTTCAGACTACGTGACGATTTAATCATAGAAGCACACTCTTCAATGATGACAGGCTTACTAAAAAGATAACCCTGCATTTGATCGCAGCCATACGCCACAAGCAGCGCTAACTGGTCGACTGTTTCGACGCCTTCTGCAATGACTTTAAGACCCAATTCGTGCGCCAACACGATGACCGCTCTGGTGATAGCGGCGTCCTCATGATTGCTCGTTATATCTTTTATGAACGCCCTGTCAATTTTGAGGGCGTCAAGAGGGAATCGTTTCAAGTAAGCCAAACTCGAATAGCCCGTTCCGAAATCATCGACCGAAAGGCTTATACCATACGATTTTATATCTCGAAGTATGTTAACCGCCGACTCGGGATCGATCATCAGCATTGACTCGGTCAATTCGAATTCTAAAAGAGCGGGGTTGATACCGTACCCCTCAACAATGTGCTTGATGGTCTCAGCCAGGCCTTTTACCTGAAGCTGCCTGACGGACAGATTGATGGCGATCGGTACCTGCATGACATTATTTTCTTCCCAGCTTTTTATGGTTTCACAGACGTTGCGGATAACCCACTCGCCGACAGGAATTATCAGGCCAGTGTCCTCAAGAATAGGGATAAACTCAGCCGGAGAAACCATACCCTGCTCCGGGTGATTCCACCGCAGCAAAGCCTCCAAACCACTTATCCTGCCATCGGTGAGGCTGACCTTTGGCTGAAAATGTAGAATAAACTCATCACGATCAAGCGCACCCCGCAATAGCGTTTCAGTTTGCAAGCGCCGAACCAAACTTTCATTCATTGTGGCGTTGTAAAACTTGTAGTTATTACGGCCACTTTTTTTCGCATGGTACATGGCGGTATCCGCATTCTTCAGGATAACGCCAGTGTCACGCCCATCAAACGGATAATTGGCAATACCGACACTCGCTGAAACAAATACATCCTGACCGCCCAGATTGAATGGTTTCCCCAACGCTTCAACAACATGGTTCGCAAGGGCTTTTATAAGGTTTTCGGAATAAGCATGATGGGTAACGACGATAGAAAACTCGTCGCCTCCCAGCCGCGCAACCACACTGTTTTCATCAATGCAGTCTTTCAAGCGTCGACCCGCCTGTATAAGCAATTGGTCGCCCACTGAATGCCCCAGGGTGTCATTCACTGCTTTGAATCTGTCCAAATCGATGAATATGACGCTGACTGCATCTGGCACTGACGTTTTCCGACTGATTATCTCGCGCAGATAATTGCTAGGGTTTGTCTGAAAAGTCAGCCCGCAAGCATCTTTCGATGCAAGCCAGTGTGACCATCGCTTTAAAGCTACTTGCCAGCTTGTCGTAACGC
>NZ_LKBW01000286.1 GCF_002699855.1 Pseudomonas amygdali
CCAACGATCAGATGAAATTTCATAACGGTCAGTCATGATGGCCCTCTTGGCAACCAGAGGACATCATTTTAACCAAGGCGACTTTTCAGACAAACCCTAGAATTTCCGAGCGCAGAGTCATGAACCATATCCTCTCGTTTAGAGACAGGCAGCAGGGGCCAGGACAGATGAGCAGAGTTACATAGGTCCCGTTACACGCACAAACAAGTGCTGCCGTGTAATAACAGCCTAACAGTGTGCCCGAGAGAGCAGGGTGCAGGGAAGGTTGTCAGGCGGACGGACGACGCGGGTAGCGCTTCAGTTTCTCGATCAGCTCTTCGCCGGGGATAGGCTTGTCGAACAGATAGCCCTGGCCCACATCGCAACGATGACGGCGCAGGAACGTCAACTGTGCAGCGGTTTCAATGCCTTCGGCGACCACTTTGAGCTTGAGGTTGTGGGCCATCGCGATGACCGCAGAGGTGATTTCCATGTCGTCTTCATCATCCGGAATATCGCGGATGAAGCTGCGATCGATTTTGATCACATCAATGGGGAATTTCTTCAGGTAGCTGAATGACGAGTAACCGGTGCCGAAGTCATCCATGGCCAACGACAGGCCAAGCTTCTTCAGCGAGTCCAGCTGCTGGCGCGTGTCTTCGGTGGCTTCCAGCAGCAGGCCTTCGGTCAGTTCCAGTTCCAGCAGCGAAGGATCCAGCTCTTCTTCTCTGAGGATAGCGGCAATCGATGACACCAGCTCGGGGTCGGAAAACTGCTTGGGTGACACGTTGATCGCTACCTGCAAATTACCGAAACCAGCGGCGGTGAGGTCCTTGCTCATGCGGCAGGACTGGCGAGCGACCCATTTGCCGATGGGGATGATCAGGCCGGTTTCTTCCGCCACGCTGATGAACTGATCGGGGCGGATCATACCTTTTTCAGGATGATTCCAGCGCAGCAGCGCTTCCATGCCCAGTAAACGACCGGTCAGCAGGCACAGCTTGGGCTGGTAGAACACCTCCAGCTCGTTCTGGGTCAGGGCGCGGCGCAGGTTGTTTTCCACAAACAGCTTGTAGCTGGCCTCGGCATTCAAGGCTTCGGTAAACACCTGAACCTGGTGCTTGCCGTTGGCTTTGGCCTTATGCAGGGCCAGGCCGGCGTTTTTCATTAAGGTCTGCGGGTCACGGCCGTGCAGCGGCGCGCAAGCAAGGCCCACCGAGCCGGTAACGCTGATCAGCTGATTATCGACGAACATCGGCTTGTCCAGCGTGGCCAGTACCTGACTGGCGGTGGCCTGTCCGGCTTCCTGATCCGTGTTGTCGAGCAGAACGGCGAATTCGTTACTGGCAAAGCGCGCCAGCACGTCGGACGGGCTCAAGGTGTTACGCAGACGGCGCGCCAGACTGATCAGCAGTTTGTCGCCGGTCTGGTGGCCAAGACTGTCGTTGATGCGCTTGAAGTTGTCGATGTCGACCAGCAACAGGCTCATCGGCGTGTCGGTGTCACGGCCAAAGCGTTCGTCCAGCTTGCGGATGAAGGCCGGACGGTTGCCCAGATTGGTCAGGTTGTCAGTGTAGGCCAGGCGCTCGATACGCTGCTGGGCCAGCTTGCTCTGAGTGATGTCTTCATAGATGCCGATGTAGTGCGTCAGCTCGCGATTATCGCCATACACCTTGGAAATCGACAGCTGGCCCCAGTAGGGTTCGAGGTTCTTGCGTCGACTTTTGAACTCGCCCTGCCAGCTGTTGCTGTTGGTCAGGCTGGAGTTGGCTTCCAGCAGCAACTGGTTGAGGTTTTCCAGCGCAGGCAGTTCAGAGAGCTTGTGCCCGGAGACTTCATCGGAACTGTACTGCGTGATCGCCGTGAAGCTTGGGTTGACGTATTCGACCACGCCGTTGCAGTTGACCAGCAGAAAGGCGTTGGCGCTCTGTTCGACCGCACGCTGGAACAGGTGCAGCGCATTGGTCGCGGCTCGACGGTTATGGTTGTTGATGACCTGAGCGAACTGGTCGGCCAGCTCCCCGGCGAAGGCGATTTCGTCGGACTGCCACTCGCGTGTCGAGCCGGACTGTTCCAGGCAGAGCACGCCAATGACCTGGCCATCGATACGAATACTCGCATCGAGGACCGCCTTGTCTTCTCCAGGGTTCAGGCTTTCGGCCATTTCGCGGGTGCGCGGGTCGGTCTGGATATTGCTGGCGTCAATCGCCCTGCTGGTATTGAGCGCTTGGAGATAGGTGGGGTAGGCGCTGATATCAATCGGCGTACGCGACTGATAGTCGCCGCTTTCCCGACGATAGTCGGTGATCGGTTCCAGACGCTTGTCGATGAGGTTCCAGATACTGACATGATCGACGTCATAAATGTCGCAGGCACTCTTGGTGATCAGCTTTGCCGCTTCCAGCAGGGTATTGGCTGTGGTGTAACGATGCCGGGTCAGGCGCAGGATCAGGTCCTGCTGGGCACGCACGCGTTCCAGATGGGCAAACTGGTCACGCTGGGCGCGCTGGTTGAGTTCAAGGGCAATCTGCAGGCGCAGGTTACGGGTTTCGAGATCGGAGTCAGTGGCGGTCTCGCTTTCTGTGACAAGGCCATCGACGATCAGAAAATAACCACGCAGCAGATGACGATTGTGCTGCTTGTAGGCTTCGCCGATTTCCAGCAAGCCAAGCGCGCCCTTGGGGCTGTGCAGGGTGTAGCGAATCAGGTAATTCGGAGAAGAAGCCAGTTGCTGCTGGATGTCGTCATGCAGTTGATAGCGTGCTTGCGGCTCCATGAGGCTGGCATAAGGGGATCCAATCAAGGCGCAAAGGTCGACGGCGGGCAGGCCGAACTGCTTTTCGCAATTCGGATCGAGAAACAATAGCGCCCAATTGGCTTCATTCAGCCGCTCGAAACGCAGCATGCCCAGGCGCGAAGGCACTGGCAATTGCGTCACTACCTCGGCTGCGGATCTACCGGCAGCATCGGTTTGGCTTTTCATGAACAAACTCGCTTCCGGAATACTAGTCGCGACGGGCGTAAACCCCACTTTCGCGTATGGCAAGGTTGCATGATGCGGCTCGTGCTTACAAGAGACCACAGTGGCTTAGTGCTATAAAAGTGTCGGCCGATTGCCCAGGTTCTTCAATGTATCTGGTCGGATACTTGAAACTGCTCGTTTTTCGGGCAAAGTCCCTGTTTTAAAGGGGATTTCGCCATACAGGTTTGCTCCTGTCCGGAAGGGTTGTCAATCAAGTCGTCGCTACCCTGGCCTCCTTCGCTGGTAATTGCAGGAAAATCCCGGCGGCAAACATGGCCAGAACTCCGACGCTCAGGAACGTCAGCTGGAAAGCCTCCAGCACGCTGCTCAGCTCGCCGGTGGCCACTTCTTCGCTGAAACCGCCCAACAAGGCTGCAGCGCTTGCGACCCCAAGGCTCAGCGAGAGTTGGGCCACCACCGAGAGCAGGCTGTTGCCGCTTGCCGCGCTGGCATCGTCCAGATCGATCAGGGTGACGGTATTCATCGCGGTGAACTGCAAGGAGTTGACCGCACCGAGCAGGCCCAGATGCACCAGCAAAACCCAGTACGGCGTCTGCACATCGACCAGTGCCAGGCTTGCCAGCAGGATGCCCAGCAGCAATGTGTTACCGGTCAGAATGAGGCGATAGCCCATATGCTCGATCAGCCAGCGCGCTACCGTCTTGGCGAACATTCCTGCAGCTGCCAGCGGCAACATGCTCATGCCCGCCTCGGAGGGCGAATACCCCAGCGCCACTTGCAGCAGCAGCGGGATCAGGAACGGCAAGGCTCCGCTGCCCAAACGGGCGAACAGATTGCCCAGAATACCGACGGCAAATGTCCGGGTGCGAAACAGCGAAGGGGCGAACAACGGCGATTCGATGTGCCCGGCGCGCAGCCAGTAGGCCGCCAGGCAGCCCATCCCGGCAAACAGCAGAAGCACCACGCGCATATGTGGCAGGTTCAGCTCGCCCAGCCCCTCGAGGGCAATGGTGATCAGCACCATTGCCGCGCCAAACAGGATAAAGCCGATGCCGTCAAAACGCGTTCGACCGCCTCCGGGAAGGTCGGGGATGAAGTGTTTGACGGCATAGCAGCCGAGAATCCCTACCGGAATATTGAGCAGGAAAATCCAGTGCCAGCTCAGGTACTCGACCATCCAGCCGCCAAGCGTTGGCCCCAGCAACGGTCCCAGAAGACCGGGTACGGTGATAAAGCCCATGATCCGTACCAGCTCCGACCGCGGATACGCACGCAAGACGATCAGGCGTCCAATGGGCAGCATCAGCGCGCCACCCAGCCCCTGAATCACCCGCGCCGCCACCAGCACGTTGAGTGACCAGGAAAGCGCACACAGCAACGAGCCGAAGCTGAACAGCAAAATGGCGCTGAAGAAGATGCGCTTGATCCCGAACCGGTCGGCAATCCAGCCCGAGGCCGGGATCAGCAGTGCGATGGTCAGCATGTAGGCGATAACCACCGACTGCATGCGCAGGGGGTCTTGCGCCAGCGAGCTGGCCATGGACGGCAGGGCGGTGTTGAGGATCGTGCCGTCCAGGCTTTGCATGAAGAACGCAATGGCGATGACCCAGGGCATCCAGCGCAGGGTCTTTTCATCCATGATTGGCGCTGCTGAGTTCGACATAAGCTCCTGCTATAAGGTTAGGGTGAGTCGGCTTATCAGAGCGCCGGGCAGTTGAATCGACCCCGTCTGGCGCTGAGTGTAGGTACTCGATTGAAGAATCAGTTCCCGCTCGCGAGTCAGGTCCTCCAGTGCGCTACCCAACAGGCTGTAGGCGCTGTCATCGAAACGCATGGTGCTGACCGGTGCGACGATCTTGCCGTCTTCGACCCAGAATGTTGCGAAACGTGTCATCCCGGTCAGACGTGCGGCAGCGCGATCCGAAAAGTTCAGGTACCACAGGTTGCTGATGTAAAGGCCTGTGCCGAGCTTTTCAAGGATCTGGTCCAGCTCCAGCGAGCCACCGGCAATGCTCAACGCGCTTGGACCTTCGCCATAATCCGCGCCGTTGGCAGGCAGGTCGTACTCAGCGGCGCTGCTCGAGTCCACCAGTCGCTCGCGGGCCTGCCCGTTGACGATCAGCTTCAGATCCTTGCGTGGGTAGCCTTCGCGTGAGAAGGCTGGCGAGAGCGAGCCACTGACTTGCTCGTCGAAGCTGATCAGCGGGCTGAAATGAGTCTCGCCGTCATACAGCCTTTGCAACGAGCTGCGCTTGCTGGCCACCGCTTGCGCGGAAAAACCGCCCCAGCTGAGCATGCCAATGACTTCGTCCAGCGCCGCTGGAGCCAGATAGGCACGGTATTGACCGGGCTTGAGGGTGTGCAGTGGGCGGCCGAGAAATTCGAGCTGCTCACGGGCCTGCTGAAAGCGTTGCACGAACGCTTCGTTGTTCCAGTCGTGACCTGCGTAATTGGCTTTCACCGCCTGGCCGTTTTCATGAAACAGGCTCCAGTCGAAATTGAAGCTGTTGGCCTGATGCCAGCCCAGCGCGCCCCACGAACTGGCGAAACCCCGATACAGCGGGCCAGCTGCGTAAAAACCCACCAGATCGAGGTCGCCTGACAGTTGGCTGATCTGCTCGACTACCTGCGCGCTGTCCGGCAGCGGTAAGTCCTGCACATTGCTGCTCTGCCAGGCCTGCGTGTTAGGCAACAGATACGGGTCTTTCGCCAGCGAAGGCAGGGTTTCGCGCAATTGCTGCAAGGCGTTGGAAAGCCGCCGAGTATCGGTCTCCTGATCCCCGGACAAGGTCACTTCCAGGTTGGCATGACGCCCGTCGTCGATCAGTTTGAAGGTCGCAATGACCTGCTGCACGCTCCCGGCCTGCCGAACCTGGCCGTGGTTGAAACGAATGAAATCGGACGCTTCGGCGTCGTAGGCCAGGGTGAAGTGTTCCGTCGGGCTGATGGCAGCCTTGAGCACGGCGACCAGCGCCTCGAATTGCTGTTGGTGCGACATCAGGCATCCCCTCCAAACACATCGACATTGGCAAAAACACACGCCGGAGAGGCATGGCCTACACGGATCACCTGATTGGGTTCGCCCTTGCCGCAGTTGGGCGTGCCCAGCACTTTGAAGGTACTGGCGTCACCGACTGCGCTGAGGTTTTTCCAGAATTGAGCAGAAATCGCCCGATAGTTGGGGTTCTTCACCACGCCATTGAGTTCACCGTTTTCAATCAATTGGCCCCATTCACAGCCGAACTGGAACTTGTTGCGCGCGTCGTCGATGGACCATGAGCGATTGCTCGACATCAGGATGCCGTGCTCGATGTTACCGATCAGGCCGTCCAGTGACTGGTCGCCCGGTTCGATGTTCAGGTTGGCCATGCGATCGATGGGCGCACGGTTCCAGCCGCAGGCGCGGCTGTTGGCGACCCCGTCCAGGCCGCTGCGGTATTGCGACAGTGCGCCGCCGAGCGGGCGTTGCAACAGGCCGTCACGAATCAGGAACTGTTTGCTGGCGGCCGTGCCATCGTCGTCGTGCGCATAGCTTGCCAGCTGTTCAGGAATGTCCGGGTCGAACGTCACGTTCAACAGGCTGGAGCCATATTGCAACGTGCCGAAATCAGTCGTCTTGACGAAGCTGGTGCCTGCGTAATTACGCTCGTCGCCAAGAATCCGGTCCAGTTCCAGAGGATGGCCGATGGACTCGTGAATCTGCAGAACCATCTGATCCGGCATCAGCAGCAGGTCGCGTGGGCCTGACGGTGTGTTGGGTGCGAGGATAAGCTGCAAGGCCTCATCGGCGACGTTGGCCGCAGAGCCGATCAGGCCGCAACTGCTCAGCACTTCGATGCCGCCCTGCTGGCCGAAGTTATGGCCACCCAGCGTGCGGGTCTGGCTGTCACGACCGTCGTAGGCTGTCACGCTCATGCCGGGGAAAATGAAGCGTTGCGCCTGACGAAGCTCTGCGCCCGCAGTGTTCAGGTAAATCTGCTCAACCGTTTCCAGCCCCAGTACGGCCTGCCAGTTGACCAGCCGTTCGTCTTTCGGGACGGCGCTGGACTCGGCCATCAGCAGGCCGATGCAGTCGCTCAGTGGCGGGAAGGCTTGATCCATGTGCGGCGACAGATAGTCAGCCTTGGCAGTCGAGACAGCTTGATCGCTCAGGTTCAGTAACGCATGCGGTGCCAAGCGACGTGCCAGCGCTTCGGCCTGCTGCAAGGCGGCTTGCAAACCCCGAAGGGAAATGTCGTTAGTGGCGGCGTAGGCTTCAACACCGTTCAGGCGCACGGTCAGCATTGCGCCCTCGTCGCTGCTCAGCGACGGCGGCTCGGCCACATTCTTGCGCACGCACAGGCGTTGGCCGGTGCGGTGCACGTAACGTACGGAAAAAAATTGCGCTTCACTCTGCAGAGCAGCGAAATGCTGCTTGAGCCGGGCGGAGAAATCGAACATGCAGACAAGCTCCTTCTTGAGGGTGGTCAGTGAAGTCCGGGCGGCCTTTTGGGCCGATTGCCGTTGAGGGGGAGATTGCCCCCACCACGATTGCCAGGCTGCACCTGCAAGCTTCGAGCCAGACGCTTCAGCCCTGCATCACCAGCTTGATATCGGCGGCCAGTTCACGCACGCGCTCTTCTTCGGTGTCCCACGAGAACATGAAGCGTGCGCCGCCGTTGCCGATGAAGGTATAGAAACGCCAGCCCCTGGCCGTCAATGCTGCAATGGCCGGTTGCGACAATTGCAGGAACACACCATTGGCCTGTACCGGAAACATCAGCTCCACGCCGGGAATATCCTTGACCAGTTCGGCCAGCAGTTGTGCGCAATGGTTGGCGTGGCGTGCGTGTTTGAGCCAAGCGTCGTTTTCCAGCAGCCCGACCCACGGAGCAGACAGAAAGCGCATTTTCGACGCAAGCTGCCCGGCCTGTTTGCAGCGGTAATCGAAATCTTCAGCCAGGTCATGGTTGAAAAACAGGATGGCTTCACCCACCGCCATGCCGTTTTTGGTACCGCCGAAGCACAGCACATCGACGCCGGATTTCCAGGTCAGTTCTGCCGGTGAGGCCTCCAGAAAGGCGCAGGCATTGGAGAAGCGGGCACCGTCCATGTGCAGATGCAGGCCCAGCTCCTTGCAGGTCGCACTGATTGCCTTGAGTTCTTCGGGCTGATAAACGCCGCCTACCTCGGTGGCCTGGGTCAGCGTCACGACGCGCGGTTTGGGGTAGTGAATATCCTGACGCTTGAGCGCCACTTCGCGAATCGACTCCGGGGTCAGCTTGCCGCCTGCGCTTCGTGCTGTCAGCAGTTTGGAGCCGTTGGAGAAAAACTCCGGCGCGCCGCATTCATCGGTTTCAACGTGAGCCGTTTCCGAACAGATGACACTGTGGTAACTCTGGCACAGCGATGACAGCGCCAGCGAGTTGGCCGCTGTGCCGTTGAAGGCAAAAAACACTTCGCAGTCGGTTTCGAACAGACGGCGGAAATCATCTGATGCGCGTGCAGTCCATTGATCGTCACCATAGGCACGTTGATGCCCCTTGTTCGCCTGCTCCATGGCTGCCCAGGCTTCAGGGCAGATACCGGAATAGTTGTCGCTGGCGAACTGTTGGCTTTGGTCTGTCATGGCCGATTCCTTATGGGCGATTATGGTGCGCACTGTAGCGACAATATAAGGTTCGGTCATGTGTTGACTGCATGACGCAATTCCCCATTCAGGAGCGATATGGATCTGTCCAACCCGCCTTTTCTGCCCGGACGCAACAAGGCGCTGGACCTGCTCAAGTGGCTGGCGATGCTGAGCATGGTGCGCGATCATCTTCGCTATGTGGGCTGGTCAGTTGATTTTCTTTACGTACCGGGGCGTTTCGCCTTTCCTTGGTTCTGTCTGGCAATTGCCGTAAACCTTTCCCGGCGCAGCGCAGCCATTCTGGCCCCGCGGGTGCAATGGCGCTATCTGGGCTGGCTGCTGGCATTCGCAGCGCTAGCAGAAATCCCGTATCGGCTGTTCATGGCGGACGTGACCGTGCTGAACGTGATGCCGACCCTGTTACTGGGGCTGCTGATTGCTCAAGGCTGGCAGCATCGCAACGTGACGACGCGGATCATGGCCATCGTGGCCCTGCTGTTTGGGGCGGTTTTTCAGCAACAATTGATGTTTGGTTTTGCTGGCGTGCTGCTGCCGCTGGTTTTTCTGTTGGTGCTGCAAAAGCGCCTTTGGTATTCGGTGTTTCCGGCAGTTTTCTGTCTCGCAGCCAATGCCTGGCCGCAGATGATTGCCGGCGCGAGCTGGGGCGACCCGATTTCCATTGGCTCGATAGCCGCCTGCCTGGTGGCACCTGCGCTGGGCATAGCGCTACTGCGCACCAGACCGAAGTTCGCAGTGATCCCGATGCGGCGCTGGGCCTATGCGATTTACCCGCTGCACTTTCTGGTATTGCTGGGTTTACGGACGGCGTTGGAGCGTGGCTGAACGATAACCTCAACTATCGTGCGACGCTCCGCGTCGCATGCCGTTCCGGACGCTCTGCGCCCTCTTGCAAGGCAGAGCGTCCTGAACTGCATTCCGATGCTGGAGGCATCAGCTATTAGGCAGCAACCGGCAAGTAATGCTCTTGATGTAGCGTGTCTCGGCAATTGCCGGGTGCACCGGATGGTCCGGGCCCTGGCCGCCGCGTTCCAGTAGCTGGATATTGCGGTCCAGATGGCGGGCGCTGGTCAGGAGGATGTTTTGCAGGTCGTCTTCCGGCAGGTGCATGGAGCAGGAAGCGCTGACCAGAATGCCGTCCTTGCTGAGCAGGCGCATGGCTTGCTCGTTCAGGCGGCGGTAAGCGCCTTCGCCGTTTTTCATGTCTTTCTTGCGTTTGATGAACGCAGGTGGATCGGCAACGATCACATCGAAACGCTCCTCACCGGCTTTCAGCTCTTTCAGCGCCTCGAAAACATCGCCTTCGATGCAAGTCATTTTTTCTGCGAAGTCATTCAGGGCTGCGTTGCGCTCAACGCCATCAAGGGCGAAGGACGATGCGTCGACGCAGGTCACGTCACTGGCACCAAAAGCCGCTGCCTGAATTCCCCAGCCACCAATGTAGCTGTACAGGTCCAGTACACGCTTGCCTTTGACGTAGGGGGCAATGCGCGCGCGGTTCATACGGTGGTCGTAGAACCAGCCGGTCTTCTGCCCGGCCATCACCGGTGCTTCGAACTTCACGCCGTTTTCTTCCAGCGCAACCCATTCGGGAACCAGGCCGAACACGGTTTCGACGTAACGATTCAGACCTTCCGCATCGCGAGCGGCTGAGTCGTTCTTGAACAGGATGCCGCTTGGCTTGATGACCTGAACCAGCGCGGCAATGATGTCTTCCTTGTGGTTTTCCATGGTGGCCGAGGCCAGCTGGACAACCAGGATGTCACCGAACCGGTCCACCACCAGACCCGGCATCAGGTCTGAATCGCCGTAGACCAGACGGTAGAAAGGCTTGTCGAACAGACGCTCGCGCAGCGACAGCGCCACGTTCAGGCGGTGGACCAGCAAAGACTTATCGAGCGGCAGCTTGATATCGCGCGACAGCAAACGTGCGCAGATCAGGTTGTTGGGGCTCATGGCGACGATGCCCAGCGGCTTGCCGCCAGCAGCTTCGAGGATGGCCTGATCACCGGCTGCAAAACCATGCAGCGGGGTGGCGGCTACGTCGATTTCGTTGCTGTAGACCCACAAGTGACCGGCGCGCAGGCGGCGGTCGGCGTTGGCTTTGAGGCGCAAGCTAGGCAGGGACATGACGTCGCTCCTGAAAAAAGAGCGGGATTATAGCGCGTCATCCCGGTAGTGCGCCGGGATGACTACAATAATCGCAACCGATCAAGCCGACAGCGCTTCAATCAACTTGCTGTTGAAGGCCGGGATGTCATCAGGCTGGCGGCTGCTGATCAGCGTGCCGTCGGTGACAACTTCCTGATCAACCCATTTAGCCCCGGCGTTGACCAGGTCATCCTTCAGCGTCTTGAAGCTGGTCAGGGTTTTACCCTTCACCAGGCCTGCCGATATCAACAGCCAGCCGCCGTGACAGATAACCGCCACTGGTTTGCCGGAACCCTCAATGTCCTTGACGAGCTTCTGGGCGTCAGTGTCTATGCAGATGGTGTCGGAGTTCTGTACGCCGCCTGGCAGAACCACGCCATGGTAGTCGCTGGCGTTGGCCGCCTTGAACGTGCGGTCGATCTTGAAATCATCGGCAGGTTTGTCGTGATTCCAGCCTTTGACCTGGCCCTCTTCGGTGGACAGGATTTCCACGGTGGCACCTGCTTGCTCCAGCGCTTCTTTCGGGCCGGTCAGTTCGACCTGCTCGAAACCGTCGGTTACAAGAATTGCGATGCGTTTGCCAGTCAGTGCTTTAGACATGGGATCCTCCAGTGTCGGGCTTTCAGGGTGGCGTCTGGCGGTCGTTTTGAGGCCGCCATATACGCCGTCAACACAAGGTCCGAAGCCTGGCATGTGGCAAAGTTCCGAGAATATCTTCGTCTTGGGTGATGGACCGTTTCCCCGCAAGGGGTCAGAATCCAGTCATTACGGTGAGTAAATTCCTATGTCCGAAGAGCTAAGCCCAGAACAGATCCAGCAAGCGTTGCAGGGTATCAGTGTGCCCCCGCAGCCGCAGATCATGGTGGATCTGCAGATGGAGCAATACATGCCCGATCCGGACCTTGGGGTAATTGCGCGGTTGATTGCGCAAGATCCGGGGTTGTCCGGGGCGCTGCTGAAGATCGTCAACTCTGCGCACTATGGCCTGTCCAACAAGATTGCCTCGATTGACAAGGCTGTGAATCTGCTGGGCAGCCGTACCGTGATCAATCTGATCAACGCGCAGTCGATCAGGGGCGAGATGACCGATGAGACCATCGTCGCGCTCAACCGCTTCTGGGATACCGCGCAGGATGTCGCAATGACCAGTCTGACCCTGGCCAAGCGCATCGGCTCGCAGACTGTGGATGAATCCTACGCATTGGGCCTGTTCCATGACTGCGGTATTCCGCTGATGCTCAAGCGTTTCCCGAATTACATGCCGGTCCTTGAAGAAGCCTACGCCAACGCAGGGCCTGATTGTCGCATCGTCGATACTGAAAACGCCGCGTTCGACACCAACCACTCGGTGGTCGGCTATTACACGGCCAAGTCATGGCGCTTGCCTGCGCACGTGACTGACGCGATCGCCAATCATCACAACGCATTGGCGATTTTTCAGGACGATACCAGTCGCAATGCCCCGCTCAAGAACCTCTTGGCACCCCTGAAAATGGCTGAGCACATCTGCCAGTCCTACCAGGTACTGGGCAATCAGGACGAAGATCACGAATGGGAATGCATTGGTGCGCTGGTGCTGGACTACGTGGGCTTGTCCGAATATGACTTTGAATACCTGAGGGAAAGCATCCGCGAGCTGGGCGCACGTTGAGTCTGTGCGCTGGCTTGTCATCCCTGTAAAACCGAGTTATCCATGCCTGAATTACCCGAAGTAGAAACCACCCGTCGCGGCATTGCGCCCCATCTTGAAGGTCAGCGTGTCAGCCGCGTTATCGTGCGCGACAGCCGTTTGCGCTGGCCCATTCCCGAAGATTTGGACATCCGACTCTCCGGACAGCGCATTGTGCAGGTGGACCGGCGCGCCAAGTACCTGCTGATTCAGGCCGAAGTGGGTACGCTGATCAGCCACTTGGGCATGTCGGGCAATCTGCGCCTCGTCGAGGCCGGGCTTCCGGCGCTCAAGCACGAGCATGTCGATATCGAACTGGAGTCCGGGCCGGCCTTGCGCTATACCGACCCGCGTCGATTCGGGGCGATGCTCTGGAGCCTTGATCCGCATAACCACGAGTTGTTGATTCGTCTGGGGCCTGAGCCGCTGACTGATCTGTTCGACGGTGAGCGCCTTTACAAGCGCTCTCGCGGCAAGTCGATTGCGGTCAAACCGTTTGTCATGGACAACGCCGTGGTGGTCGGGGTGGGCAATATTTACGCGACCGAAGCACTGTTCGCGGCGGGCATCGACCCGCGACGCGAAGCCGGAGGCGTCTCACGGGCTCGTTATCTCAAGCTTGCCATCGAGATCAAGCGCATTCTGACCTACGCTATAGAGCGCGGCGGTACCACCCTGCGTGACTTCATCGGCGGCGACGGCAAGCCGGGGTATTTCCAGCAGGAATTGTTTGTCTACGGGCGTGGCGGCCAGCCATGCAAGGTCTGCGGTACAACGCTGCGTGAAATCAAGTTGGGGCAGCGCGCCAGTGTTTACTGTCCAAAATGCCAGCGCTGAAATACCAGAGGCGCAGAGCGTCAGGCCACTTGCTTAAGCTGCACCCCTGTTTATAGTGATGGCACCTTAATTATTTGCTACGCCTGAAGGACCAAGCCATGAGACCGTTTCGTATTCTTGCTGCCACGCTGGCGCTGTTTATCGGCCTGCAGGCGCTGCCTGCGATTGCCGCCGATGTCTCCACCGGCAGCGGCGATCCGGTCTACACCATTCAAAACCCGCCAGCGTTCGCGATGATCGGCGATCTGCTGATTGCCCGACCGCTGTTGATAGCAGCCACGGTCATCGGTACAGGGCTGTTCGTGATTGCAGCGCCTTTTGCAGCGGCAGGCGGCAACCTCGGCGCAACGGGCAAGGCGCTGGTGGTCGATCCGGGCAAGGCAGCCTTTGTGCGTTGCCTGGGTTGCACCGGTGACGGGTACGGCAAGCAGCAGTAAAGGCTGTATCAGACCTTGCTGGTGATGATTCGGTACTTGTCCATCAGCTGCTCTTTGCTCTCGACGTGATTTTCATCCAGGGGGATGCAGTCGACCGGGCAAACCTGCTGGCATTGAGGCTCGTCGTAGTGACCCACACATTCGGTGCACAGGTTCGGGTTGATCACGTAGATCTCCTCGCCTTGTGAAATCGCCTCGTTTGGGCACTCGGGTTCGCAGACGTCGCAGTTGATGCAATCGTCAGTGATGATAAGGGACATGAATTGCTCCTGCCGCAGCCGACGCCGGGGCACATTAAAACCAATGCGGCGAATTGTGCCGCATTAGGCTTCGGGATGCACCTTCACATGCGGTGCGTCTAGCGCTTGAAGCGTTCGGTCAGCGCCTGAGCGACGGCAGGATGAACGAATTTGGTGATATCACCGCCCAATGCCGCGATTTCACGCACCAACGTCGAGGAAATGAATGAGTAGCGCTCTGAGGGCGTGAGGAACAGGCTTTCGACGTCCGGTGCCAACTGACGGTTCATGTTGGCCAGCTGAAACTCGTACTCGAAGTCTGATACCGCGCGAAGGCCGCGCAGAAAGACGTTGGCATTCTGTTCCTTGGCAAAATGCGCGAGCAGCGTCGAGAAGCCGACGACTTCCACGTTGGGCAGGTGTTTGGTGACTTCGCGGGCCAGTTCGACGCGTTGTTCCAGAGGAAACAGCGGGTTTTTCTTCGGGCTGGCGGCAACCGCAATGACCACGTGGTCGAACAGGCGCGAGGCGCGCTCGACCAAATCTCCATGGCCCTTGGTAATCGGGTCGAAGGTGCCTGGGTACAACACTCGGTTCATCGCGTCGTCCTGGTCGGAGTCCGTTGTGGGACTCGGATGGTATCGCAGCCCTCCCGATGGGCCAAGCTGCGTAATAAGCGCCAAGTGTCGTATTGCGCCGATTATCGGCCATGTTTCAGCCCAAACCCCCGATTTTGGGGCTATTTACTGTGGTGCGGATGATGCTCGACGCGCAGCAATTGGCTAAGACACCTTGTGTTCAGCTTGCCTGCGTCGACTCTTCACTGGTGCTGCTTCGATTCTGCCACCATTGCGGCATCTGCCTGCGTTAAGATTGCCATCATCTGATTAGCACTTAGAGTGGCCTTGTCCGCATGGCAACCCGTACCAAAACCCGTGAACGCATCGTGCAAACCAGTCTGGAGCTGTTCAATCAGCAGGGCGAACGAAGCGTGACCACCAATCATATTGCTGCGCACATGGAAATCTCGCCCGGCAATCTCTATTACCACTTCGCCAACAAGCAGGTGATCATCGCCGAGTTGTTCACCGAGTATGAAACGCTGGTGGGCAGTTTTCTGACCCTGCCTGCCGACCGCCCGCCGACCATCGAAGACAAGCGCGATTATTTTCTGGCGATAATGGACGCCATGTGGCGCTACCGTTTTCTGTACCGCGACCTTGAGCATCTACTGACGTCGGATGCAGAGCTGGCGAGGCGTTACCGGCGCTTTTCGTATCGCTGCCTGATGCAGGCGATGACTATCTATCGGGGGTTTATCAAGGCTGGCATCCTGAAAATGGATGAATCGCAGATCGAGTGGACCAGTCTCAACACCTGGATCGTTCTGACGTCGTGGGTGCGTTTTCTGTGCACCAACCGGGAAAACGCTACAGAGTTGAACGAATCGGCGATTCGACGTGGCGTCTATCAGGTACTTATGCTCGAATCTGTGTTTGTCGCGCCTCAGGCTCGCGAAGCGTTCGACGCGCTATGCGAAACGTTTCACTCGACGTTGCCTGAGGTTCTGATGTGAATTTCAGAGCCGATGAGCGGCCTGCTTGTCGGTTCTCTGCCACAGGAGTGTGTCATGTCCATTGCGCAACTGATCAGCCCCGAGCAACTGGCTGCACGACAGAAAACCCCAGGTCTGGTGATTCTCGATTGCCGTTATGCGCTTGAAGATTCCGATTACGGTCAGCGCAGTTACGCCCAAGGGCGTATCGAGGGCGCGTCCTTTGCCGATTTGAAGCGCGACCTCAGCGGGCCGATGATCAAGGGCAAAACAGGCCGCCACCCGCTACCGGACCCCGACGCCTTGTTACAGTGCTTTCAGGCATGGGGTATCAACGCTGACAGCGATATCGTGCTGTACGACGACGGACCTGGAATGTATGCCGCGCGCGCCTGGTGGTTGCTGGCCTGGATGGGCAAGCGCGAAGGCGTTTACCTGCTCGATGGAGGGCTGAAAGCCTGGCACGCCGCCGGGTTGCCGTTGAGCCTTGACGCGCCGAATCGTGAGCCAGGCAGTTTCAGCGGTGAGCCGGACATGTCGATGGTTCTCAGCGGCAGTCGCTTGCATGGCCGTCTCGGTCGCCCGGAAATGACCTTGATCGACGCCCGCGCCGAAGCGCGCTTCCGAGGTGACGTAGAGCCTTTGGACCCTGTCGCCGGGCATATTCCAGGTGCTCAGTGTGCGGCCTGTACCGATAACCTCGGGCCGGATGGACGCTTTTTGCCACCTGAGCAGCTCAGGCAGCGTTTTGCCGAAAAATTGCAGGGTCGTCCGCCGGAAAGCCTGGTGTCCTACTGCGGATCAGGCGTCACGGCCTGCCATAACCTGTTCGCCCTGTGTCTGGCCGGCTATCCGCTGGCAACGCTGTATGCGGGCTCGTGGAGCGAGTGGATCAACGATCCCGAGCATGAAATCGCCACGGGCGCCGGTTGATGCTTCGTCAGCCTGATCAGGCGTTTTCGCGCTGATGTGCAGCGCTTAGCCATAACGGGATGCGGCGCTCAAGGTAATAGCCCGGATTGCGCAGCGAGCCGTCGACGAAACCGACATGCCCGCCTTTGGCGTGTAGCTCGAACTCGGTGCAGGACGACAGCTCGCTCGGTTCGGGGAGGCTGTGGGGGAACACGAACGGGTCGTCGCTGGACTGAATGATCAGCGTCGGCGTCTGAATCTGACCCAGATAGTAGCGGCTGGATGCCCTGCGGTAGTAATCCGTGGCGTCGGAAAAACCATGCAGCGGTGCAGTCACCCGTCCATCGAAGTCCCAGAACGTTCGCATGTTCTCCAGTGAGCCCAGCGCGGCGAGTTCGGCCAGCCCCTCGCTGATGCCTTCATGCTGGAAGCGATGCTGCTTGTCACGGATATACGCCAGCATTTCGCGCATGAAGTGCCGTTGATAAACCCTGGAGAACCCTTGGCCGATGCGGTTGGCGGATTCGTCCAGCCGAAACGGCACTGACACCGCCACCGCGCCCCGAAGATCACTGCTGGCGCCGGATTCACCCAGGTACTTGAGCAACACATTGCCGCCCAGCGAATACCCCGCCGCATAAATCGGAGCCAATGGCCGCAGCGAACGCAAATGAGCGATCACCTCGGCCAGATCCTCGCTCGCGCCTGAGTGATAGCTGCGCGACAGCAGATTCGGCTCTCCCGAGCACCCGCGCCAGTTCAGCGCCACACTGGGCCAGCCCTGCGCCGCCAGGGCCTTTTGCAGACCGGCTACATACGGCGAATTGGACGACCCGGTCAGACCGTGCAGTACAAGAACCAGGGGTTTATCGGGCTCATCCGGACCATGCCAGTCCATATCCAGAAAATCCCCATCCTTCAGCCACAACCGCTCGCGAGTGCGCGCCAGCAGCGTCGGCCTGCGCAGCAGCGGGCCCCACAACGTCTGCAAATGCGGATTGCCCATGCCAGCGGCCGGGACGAATGGATTGGCATGGGACAGAAAGGTAGGGCGTGTGGACACGTGCTTGCTCAACGATCGGTGCAGTGACTGAAGCTGTACGTTGCCATTAAGTGGACCGGGATGTAAGTGGCTTGACGGTGTCGTTGGTATAGAAATGCGTTTCGTGACGCTCTGCATCGCAAAAGAGTACGCACAGCGTCCAGAACGACATGCCGACGCCGAGCGTCGCACGATAGTCGAGGTTATCGTTCCGCACGCTCCAGCGTGGGAATGCCTTTCACGACGCTCTGCGTCGTCAAGAGGACGCGGAGCGTCCAGAACTGCATGCGACGCGGAGCGTCGCATGATAGTTGTAGTTGCTCCAAGGTGGGAATGCCTTTCATGACGCTATGCGTCGTCAAGAGGACGCGGAACGTTCAGAGCTGCATGCCAAACGCGGAGCATTGGTTCGTGAGCTGTCAGCCCTGGCCCCGCTGCCACAACGCGTAATACACCTGACCAGCCTTTTTCTCGCGGTGCAATCGCCAGCTTCCCGGCAAGCCGGTGGTCGATGGCGGGGTTTCGCTTTCGGTGTAGATCCAGGCAGTGTCGGCCAGCCAGCCGTGGCTTTCCAGCAGGTTGCAGGCTGAAGCCAGCAGGCCTTGATGGAAGGGCGGGTCGAGGAACACCACGTCAAAGGGCGATGCCGTGGCGGTTTCCAGATGGCGCAGGGCGTCGGTCTGGGAGACCTGGCCGCTGGTGCAGTTCAGTGCGTTGAGGTTCTGGCGCAGGCTGGCGATGGCTGCCGCGTTGCTGTCCAGCGCCAGGCCCATGCTGGCGCCACGGGACAGGGCTTCGAAATACAGTGTGCCGCTGCCAGTGAAAACGTCCAGCACCCTGGCACCAGCGATGTAGGGCGCCAGCCAGTTGAACAGGGTTTCGCGCACGCGATCAGGCGTCGGGCGCAGGCCGGGGGCGTCGGGGAAGGTCAGGCGACGGCTGCCCCATTCTCCGCCGATGATACGAAGCTGACCCAGGCCGTTGTGGCCCTTCGGACGTGGATTGGCCATCAGTGTTCCGGGACCCCTACAGGTTGGCGAGTGGGTTTGTCGGTCGGTGCCGGCAGTGGCTTTTGCTCGACGGTCGGGCCAACGGTAACAATGACCATCTTGTCGGCGCTCAGGTGCTTGCTCATCGCAGCTTTCACCTGTTCGACGGTCACGCTCTGGGCGGCGGCCATGTAGTCCTCAAGGTAGGTCAGCGGCAGGTTGTAGAAACCGATTGCTCCTAGCTGGTCCACGATGGCCGAATTGCTGGCTGCGGTGAGCGGGAAGCTGCCGGTCAGTTCGCGTTTCACATCGTCGACTTCTTTCTGGGTCGGGCCGTTGGCGAGGAAGTCGCGAACGATGTCCTGCACCAGCTTGAGGGTGTTTTCGCTCATTTCCGCACGCGTTTGCAGGCCGATCATGAACGGTCCGGCAACCTGCATGGCGGTGAAGCCTGACGACACACCGTAGGTCAGGCCGCGTTTTTCCCGCACTTCGGTCATCAGTCGACTGCCAAAGCCGCCACCACCCAGTACCGAGTTACCCACGGTCAGCGCCGCGTAATCCGGGTCGTTACGGTCGATGCCCAGTTGCGCGAGCATCAGGTGGGACTGGTTGGACGCGAATTCGATATGCGTGGTGCCTGCCTTCGGTTCAACCGGATCGGCGACCTTCGCCAGCGCCGGGCCTTTGGGCAGCGAGGCGGAAACCTGCGCCGCGACGGCTTGCGCTTCGTCTCGCGACAGATCGCCTACCAGAGCAATCACCGCGTTGCCTGCCGCATAGCCTTTGGCGTGGAAAGCCTTGAGCTGAGCCAGGGTAATGGCATTGATGCTTTTTGCGTCGCCTTCGCTCGGGTGAGCGTAGGGATGGTCGCCGTAGAGACGGTTGAACAGTTCCTTGCTGGCGATAGCGCCGGGGTTCTGTTTCTGAGTCTCGAAGCTGGCGATCAACTGGTTTTTGATACGGGCCAGAGAGTCGGCAGGGAAGGTGGGCTTGCCCACGACTTCGCTGAACAGCTTCAGTGCCGGGTCGCGCTTGTCGGCAGCACTCAGGCTGCGCAAGGACGTGACCGCCATGTCACGGTAGGAACCGTTGCTGAAATCCGCTCCCAGGCCTTCGAAGCCCTGAGCGATGGCATTGACGTCCTTGCCTTTGACGCCCTCGTTGAGCATGGCGTTGGTCAACAGGGCAATGCCGGGCGATTTCTGGTCCTGGCTGCTGCCTGCGGCGAATGTCAGGCGCATGTCGAACATCGGCAATTCGCGTGATTCCACGAACAGCACCCTGGCACCCTCGGCGGTATTCCAGGTTTGTATGTTCAGGGCACGACGGGCCGGCGCCTTGCCGTCCAGTTCCTTGAGGGTTTGCAGGTTGCTGCCCAGTGCAGGAGTGGTCTGGCCCTGCTCGGCAGGGGCGGCGTTGTCTGCCACGGCTGGCAATGCGACAAAGGTGCCGAGTGAACCGGCCAGGATCAGGCCAAGCAGCGCATGACGTGGAGCGTTGCGCGTGATCATTTGGCTTTCTCCTCAGGCAGAACGTGCGCAACGCTGAGGCGCTCACGGGTGAAATAGGTATTGGCTGCTTTCTGGATGTCTTGCGGGGTCACGCTTTGCAGCGCCTCCAGTTCATTGTCCATCAGCTTCCAGGACAGACCGACGGTTTCAAGCTCGCCGATCATGGTCGCCTGGCTGGTAATCGAGTCGCGTTCATAGACCACGCCCGCAATGACCTGAGCCCGAACGCGCTCCAGTTCTTCGGCCGACGGTGCCTTGGTTTTCAGCTCGTCGAGCAGACGCCAGATGCCGGCTTCCACATCGGCCAGGGTCTTTTTCTTTTGCAGATTGGGTGTAGCGCTGATCATGAACAGGCTGTCGCCGCGAGCAAATGCGTCGTAGCGCGACGATGCGCCGGAGACCAGTTCTTCGCCACGTTCCAGGCGTGAGGAAATGCGTGCGCTGTAACCACCGTCGAGCAGTGCCGCAATCAGGCGCAGGGCATTCGCCGAACGTGGGTCTTCAGCGGTCGCAACGCTTGGCACGTTGAAGCCGTAAATCAGGCTCGGCAACTGGGTTTTGACGTGCAGAGTGATCTTGCGCTCGCCCGGCTCGGCCAGTTCCAGCGGTTTTTTCGAGGGCGGCACGTCGCGGCGCGGGATCGGCCCGAAGAAACGCTCTGCCAGGGCTTTGACCTCGTCCGGCTGCACATCGCCAACCACCACCAGCGTGGCGTTGTTCGGCGCATACCAGGATTCGTACCAGTGGCGCAGCTCTTCAACCTTCATGCGCTCCAGGTCCGCCATCCAGCCAATGGTCGGCGTGTGATAGCCGCTGGCAGGGTAGGCCATCGCCTTGAAGCGTTCGAATGCCTTGCCCATCGGCTTGTCATCGGTGCGCAGGCGACGCTCTTCCTTGATGACTTCGATCTCGCGGCTGAATTCGTCGGCGGGCAATTTCAGGGTTGCCATGCGATCGGCTTCCAGTTCCAGCGCTACGCTCAGACGATCGCGGGCCAGGACCTGATAGTAGGCGGTATAGTCATCGCTGGTGAACGCATTCTCTTCAGCGCCCAGATCGCGCAGAATCAGCGAGGATTCACCCGGTCCGGTCTTGCTGCTGCCCTTGAACATCATGTGCTCAAGCGCATGGGACAGGCCGGTCTGGCCGGGTGTTTCGTAGCTGGAGCCGACCTTGTACCAGATCTGGGAAACCACCACTGGAGCGCGGTGGTCTTCGCGGACGACAACTTTCAGGCCATTGTCCAGGGTAAATTCATGAGTCGGTTGCGAATCAGCAGCCAATGCTGTCAAGGGCAGACAAATAGTGCTGAGCAGCAGGCCTGCGGCGCGGCGGGCTAGAGCATTCATTCGTAGTTTGAACCTGTAGGACGGCCCGCGTGAACTTAGCGTCGGCGGGCGCGGGGGTGTTAGGATACTGATCCGTTTGCTTCAGAGACAGCCTTCACTGGCCGATTGCGAGTGAAACCTGTCTGAAACGCAGGTAAAGGTAGCGCTTCAAGCGGCCGTTGAGTGAACAAGAAGTCCTAAACGCAGTCTGTTTTGCATGTCAGAATTTTTCCGGGTCGCCCTCTGGCGCCCCGCAACCTTGAGATAGCCGTCCTCCATGTTTGGTTCCAACGACGACAAGAAGACCCCAGCCGAGGCTGGAGAGAAGAAAGGCCTGTTCGGATGGCTGCGCAAGAAACCGCAGCAAGCCGAGCCAGCGCCACAAGAATCATCCCCGACGCAACCCGATCCGGTCCACGACCCGGTTGTGATCACGCCGCAGGTTGAGCCTGCTGTTGCCTCGCAATCTGTACCCGAGAGCATCGTCGAGCCGGTTGCGAATTCGCAGCAAGGCCATGTCAAGCCAGGTGCGCCGTCGCCTCAGCCGTGGCTGACCTTGCCGGTAACCGAGGAGCCAGTGGCACTGAGTGACGAGCGCGAGCCGCACATCACCCCGCCAATTCCAGAGCAAAGTCAGGCTCATGCCATGCCCGAGCCGGTCGCAGCGCAACCTGTGGCTGATATCGTGCCGCTGAGTGTTCCCGAGCCACTACTGGTTCAGCCTGTTCCAGAACCAGAACCCGTCGTAGCGCAGGCTGTGCCACAACCGGTAGCGCCTGTTCCGCAAGTGGTTCCTGCTCTGGCCCCTGCTCCGGTACAAGAGCCCGAAACCGGCAAGGTCGGCTTCTTTGCTCGCCTGAAGCAGGGGCTGTCGAAAACCAGCGCCAGCATTGGCGAAGGCATGGCCAGCCTGTTCCTGGGCAAGAAAGCCATCGATGATGACCTGCTGGAAGAAATCGAAACCCGTTTGCTGACCGCCGATGTCGGCGTTGAGGCCACATCGGTCATCATCAAGAGCCTGACTCAGAAGGTCGCGCGCAAGCAGTTGACCGATGCTCAGGCGTTGTACACCTCGTTGCAGGGCGAACTGGCTGCGATGCTCAAGCCTGTCGAGCAACCGCTGGTGATCAAGGCCGAACACAAGCCGTTCGTGATTCTGGTGGTCGGCGTCAATGGCGCGGGCAAGACCACCACCATCGGCAAGCTGGCCAAGAAGCTGCAACTGGAAGGCAAGAAGGTCATGCTGGCCGCGGGCGACACGTTCCGCGCTGCAGCCGTCGAGCAATTGCAGGTCTGGGGTGAGCGTAATCACATACCGGTCATCGCTCAGCACACCGGTGCCGATTCCGCCTCGGTGATTTTCGATGCTGTGCAGGCCGCCAAGGCCCGTGGCATTGATGTGTTGATCGCCGACACCGCCGGTCGCCTGCACACCAAGGACAACCTGATGGAGGAGCTGAAGAAGGTTCGCCGCGTGATCGGCAAGCTGGACGCAGATGCTCCTCACGAAGTCCTGCTGGTCCTCGATGCGGGCACCGGGCAGAACGCTATCAATCAGGCCAAACAATTCAACCAGACGGTTACGTTGACCGGGCTGGCGCTGACCAAGCTGGATGGCACAGCCAAAGGCGGCGTGATTTTCGCCCTGGCCAAGCAGTTCGGCTTGCCGATTCGCTATATCGGCGTCGGTGAAGGTATCGATGACTTGCGTACCTTCGAGGCCGAACCCTTTGTTCATGCACTGTTTGCGGAGCGGGAGCGTCCATGATTCGATTCGAGCAGGTCGGTAAGCGCTACCCGAATGGACATGTCGGGTTGCATGAACTGAGCTTTCGAGTACGTCGCGGCGAGTTTTTGTTTGTCACTGGTCATTCCGGTGCCGGTAAAAGCACGCTGTTACGCCTGTTGCTGGCCATGGAGCGTCCAACTACCGGCAAACTGATGCTGGCCGGCCAGGACCTTGGGCAGATCAGCAACGCACAGATCCCGTTTCTGCGTCGTCAGATCGGCGTGGTGTTCCAGAATCACCAGTTGCTGTTCGATCGCACGGTGTTCAACAACATCGCGTTACCCTTGCAGATCCTCGGTCTGTCCAAGCCCGAGATTGCCAAACGGGTCGATTCGGCCCTTGAGCGTGTGGCGTTGTCCGATAAGGCCGAGCTGTACCCCGGCGACCTGTCCACCGGTCAGCAACAGCGTGTCGGGATTGCTCGCGCCATTGTCCATCGCCCGGCCTTGCTGCTGGCCGATGAACCGACCGGTAACCTCGACCCACGTCTGGCGGCGGAAATCATGGGCGTGTTTGAAGATATCAACCGACTGGGGACCAGCGTGCTGATCGCCAGTCACGACCTTGCATTGATTGCCCGCATGCGCCATCGCATGTTGACCCTGCAACGCGGTCGTTTGATCGGTGACGGGGAGGCCGGAGTATGAGTGCTACACGCAGCCCCAAGGTTTCCGAACGCGTTGCGCCCAAGGCCGCCGATCCAGTGCCGCCGAAAAAGAAAAAGCAGCGTCACGACCATGATGATGACGGCCCGGATTTCAGTGCGTTGTTGTCGGCGTGGCTGGAAAGCCATCGCTCCAGTCTGCTGGACAGCCTGCGACGTCTGGGAAAACAACCGATTGGCAGTTTCTTTACCTGTCTGGTGATGGCGATTGCCTTGAGCTTGCCGATGGGACTGTCATTGCTACTGAGCAATGTCGAGCGTCTGGGTGGTTCATGGCAGCGTGCGGCGCAGATTTCCATCTACCTGAAGCTGGATGCCAATACTGCTGATGGCACTCGCTTGCGCGATGAAATCAAGTCGATGCCCGGTGTGGCAGATGCCGAGTACATCAGCAGCGAGCAGGCATTGGGTGAATTCAAGCAACAGTCCGGTCTGGGCGAGGCGCTCAAGGAATTGCCAGAGAACCCGCTTCCAGGCGTGGTGTTGGTAACGCCGGATGAAGTGGACAAACCTGCGCTGGAAGCCTTGCGCACGCGGTTGGCAGAACTGCCTAAAGTCGAGCAGGCGCAACTGGATCTGGTCTGGGTCGAAAGGCTGGCCGCGATCCTCAAGCTGGGTGACCGATTCGTTTTCGGCTTGACGGTTTTGCTTGTCTCAGCTTTGCTGTTAGTAATTGGTAACACAATTCGTCTACATATTGAAAACCGCCGTATCGAAATCGAAGTTATCAAGCTGGTGGGCGGTACTGACAGCTACGTGCGCAGACCCTTCCTTTATATGGGCGCGCTGTACGGTTTCGGGGCAGGTATCCTGTCCTGGGGCGTTCTGGCTTATGGCCTGAACTGGCTAAACGGTGCGGTCGTCGGGCTGGCAGGTCTCTATGGAAGCGACTTTGCGCTGGCAGGTGTTCCGATGGGTGATGGTCTTTCGCTCTTGCTTGGAGCGGTTCTGTTAGGGTATATCGGTGCCTGGATTGCGGTCGCTCGTCACTTGCGTGAGCTGGCGCCCCGTTAGAGGCAAATTTTTCGTTCACCAGACTGGCTTCTGAAAATCAAGGAACTTGGTTAGCGGTTCCGGGTCAATCTGGCTATTGCTGAACTGCACATAACCTGTGCGCTGGAGGTTTTTTCGTATGACCACTTCTTTGCAACCTGCTTATGCTTTAGTCCCGGGTGCGAACCTTGAGGCCTATGTGCACACGGTCAACAGCATTCCCTTGCTGACGCCCGAGCAGGAGCGTGAACTGGCTGAAAGTCTCTACTATGAGCAGGATCTGGACGCGGCCCGACAAATGGTCCTCGCCCACCTGCGCTTTGTCGTGCACATCGCTCGCAGTTATTCGGGTTACGGTCTGGCTCAGGCTGACCTGATTCAGGAAGGTAACGTTGGTCTGATGAAGGCCGTGAAGCGTTTCAACCCCGAAATGGGCGTGCGTCTGGTGTCCTTTGCCGTGCACTGGATCAAGGCCGAAATTCACGAGTTCATCCTGCGTAACTGGCGCATCGTCAAGGTCGCCACCACCAAGGCGCAGCGCAAGCTGTTCTTCAACCTGCGCAGCCAGAAGAAGCGTCTGGCCTGGCTGAACAACTACGAGGTGCATCGCGTCGCTGAAAGCTTGGGCGTCGAGCCGCGTGAAGTGCGTGAGATGGAAAGCCGTCTGACCGGTCATGACATGGCGTTCGACCCGGCAGCCGAAGCCGATGACGACAGTGCGTTTCAGTCGCCAGCCAATTATCTGGAAGACCACCGTTACGACCCGGCGCGTCAACTGGAAGATTCCGACTGGACTGACAATTCCAC
Organism: Pseudomonas amygdali; assembly: GCF_002699855.1. Taxonomy (GTDB): domain Bacteria; phylum Pseudomonadota; class Gammaproteobacteria; order Pseudomonadales; family Pseudomonadaceae; genus Aquipseudomonas; species Aquipseudomonas amygdali. Next base: position 25,518 of record NZ_LKBW01000286.1, read on the forward strand.
CGCCAACCTGCATCAGGCGCTGGACGTGCTGGACGAACGCAGCCGCGACATCCTCTATCAGCGCTGGCTGGCAGAAGAAAAGGCCACGCTGCACGATCTGGCGCAGAAGTACAACGTCTCCGCCGAGCGTATTCGTCAGCTGGAAAAAAGCGCGATGAACAAGCTCAAGACGTCGATAGCTGCGTAAGGCTACCCGGTGACGAAAAAACGCCCCGAGATGATCGGGGCGTTTTTGTTTGTGTACCAGCTATCGTGCGACGCTCTGCGTCGGCATGCCGCTCTGGACGCTCTGCGTCCTCTTCTCCGAACTAGCGCCATCCCATCACCAGCGACGGCTGCTGTTCAACCCCTGCAAATATTCATCCCCACCCAACTGACGCATTTGCTGACGAATCCAGCCGGCGCGACGCGAGACGTAGCTGCTCGGGTGGCTGGCGCTCCACTCGCGCGGGTTGGGGAGGACGGCGGCGAGGTAGCTTGCCTGCTGTACAGATAGCGCGCTGGCGTTGGTGCGGAAGTGATGTTGCGCTGCTGCCTGCGCGCCGAATACGCCTTCGTCCCATTCGACGCTGTTCAGGTACACCTCAAGGATGCGCTCCTTGGACCACAGCAGCTCGATGAGCATAGTGAACCACGCCTCCAGTCCTTTGCGCAGGTAGCTGCGACCGGACCACAGGAACAGGTTTTTCGACACCTGCTGGCTAAGCGTACTGGCGCCACGGATCGAGCCGCCGCGCTCGTTGTGCAGGATGGCCGCTTGAATGGCGTCGACGTCGAAACCCCAATGCTCTGCGAATTTCTGATCCTCGCCGGCAATGACCGCAATTTTAAGGTTGTCGGAGATTCTGTCCCACGGTTCCCAGTCGCGTTGCAGGTCGATAGGCTCGCCGTCGACCCAGGATTCGACCTTGCGTTCGACCATCAGCGCGGTGCCTGGTGTCGGTACCCAGCGCAGAACCAGAACCACGAGAACACTGCCTGCGGCGAACCACAGCAGGGCTTTGACGATGCGACGAAGGATAAACTGCAGCATAGAGATGGCTTGGCCGAACCCGTTGAGCGGGCCATTATACAGACCGTGCGCCTTTCGACGATTTTTCACTGGAGTTCCTGATGCTTCGTAGCTTTTTGATGCTTGCTGCCTTCTTTGGCTTCACGGGTGTGGCGTTGGGCGCATTTGCCGCCCACGGTCTCAAGGAACGCCTGAGTGCCGAGTACCTGGCGGTGTTCCATACGGGTGTGCTTTATCAACTAATCCACGCGCTGGCCCTGCTCGGTGTGGCGATACTGGCGACGCACATCCCCGGGCGTCTCGTCACTTGGGCCGGCAGCCTGTACGCGCTCACCCTGACCGGCATCGGCAAGCTGGGCATCATCACCCCGTTCGGTGGTCTGGCCTTTCTGTTTGGCTGGTCGATGCTGGGTCTGGCTGCCTGGAGGCTGGGTTCGCCTCCTTGAACATCTGCTCACCTGGAGGCCAGCCGTGCTTGAGACGAATGGCGTGGCTTTGCCTTGGTCATACCCGCTGATCGGGCTAGAATGCTGGCCCCCCAAAAATGATGGCTGCTCTCGCATGCACATTCAGTTGAACGGTGAACCCTTTGAATTGCCCGATGGCGAAACCGTCGCGGCATTACTGATCCGCCTGGACCTTGCCGGACGCCGGGTTGCGGTGGAACTGAACCTGGATATCGTGCCGCGCAGTCAGCATGCGGCGACCGTCCTGGGTGAAGGCGATCAGGTCGAAGTGGTTCATGCCATTGGCGGTGGCTAGTTCGCAACCTGCACTTAGCCCAACCCCCATCTGCACGTTATGAGGATTTCCGATGAGCAATGTTCGCAGCGACAAGCCCTTCGTCCTGGCCGGTCGGACTTTCGAGTCGCGTCTGTTGGTAGGCACCGGCAAGTACATCGATATGGAACAGACCCGTCTGGCCATTGAAGCCTCGGGTGCCGAGATCGTGACTGTTGCCGTGCGTCGCACCAACCTCGGCCAGAACCCCGGCGAGCCGAACCTGCTGGATGTGCTGCCACCTGATCGCTACACCATCTTGCCGAACACCGCTGGCTGCTTCGATGCAACCGAGGCCGTGCGCACCTGCCGCCTGTCCCGCGAACTGCTCGACGGCCGCAATCTGGTCAAGCTCGAAGTGCTGGCCGACCAGAAAACCCTGTTTCCGAACGTCATCGAAACCCTCAAGGCCGCCGAGATACTGGTCAAGGACGGTTTCGACGTGATGGTCTACACCAGCGATGACCCGATCATCGCCCGCCAGCTGGCCGAAATCGGCTGCATCGCGATCATGCCGTTGGCCGGCCTGATCGGCAGCGGTCTGGGTATCTGCAACCCCTACAACCTGCAGATCATCCTTGAAGAAACCAAAGTGCCGGTGCTGGTCGATGCCGGTGTCGGCACTGCCTCCGACGCCACCATCGCGATGGAACTGGGCTGTGAAGCCGTATTGATGAACTCGGCCATCGCCCATGCACAGCAGCCGGTGATGATGGCCGAAGCCATGAAGCACGCTGTAATTGCCGGTCGTCTGGCGTACCTCGCCGGACGCATGCCTCGAAAACTCTATGCCAGCGCATCTTCGCCGCTGGATGGCCTGATCAAGTAAGAGCCCGTTGATGACTGATTCGCACGTTCCGCACCCAGAGTCGCCTGCTGTCGAAGAAGGCGAAGAGCGCCCGCACCGCCGCATCAAGAGTTTCGTGATGCGTGCCGGTCGCATGACCGAGGGTCAGCAGCGCGGCCTTGATCAAGGTCTCCCCCTGTATGGCCTGTCGCTGACCGATGCGCCGGTTGATTTCGATCAGGTGTTCGGTCGCGCTGCGCCGCGCACGCTGGAAATCGGTTTCGGCATGGGCCACTCGTTGCTGGAAATGGCGGCAGCGGCTCCCGAGCACGATTTTATAGGTGTCGAGGTGCACTCCCCAGGCGTAGGCGCGCTGCTCAACGGTGTGCTGACCCAAGGGCTGACCAATGTGCGCGTCTACGATTGCGACGCCATTGAAGTGCTGAACCGCTGCGTCGCCGATAACAGCCTTGATCGCCTGATGCTGTTCTTCCCGGATCCGTGGCACAAGAGCCGTCACCACAAGCGCCGTATCGTGCAGCCGGAATTCGCCGCACTGGTGCGTAGCAAGCTCAAGGTTGGCGGTGTGTTTCACATGGCCACCGATTGGGGGCCTTACGCGGAATACATGCTGGAAGTGATGAGCGTAGCGCCTGGTTATCGCAATCAGGCTGAAGACAACCAGTACGTTCCGCGCCCCGCGGAACGGCCGATCACCAAGTTCGAACGCCGTGGCGAGAAGCTCGGACACGGCGTATGGGATCTGAAGTTCGAGAAAGTCGACTGAGCGTGCTGATCGTGCCCGGTTACATGGGCACGATCACGCAGTATGAAGCCCGTTACTGAATCTCGTCCGGCTTGACGATCACCCAGTTCTTGTCCGCCGTGACCGGCAGCTTCTCCTTGGCCTGAGCTTCGGCATTGTCCTTGATCATGCCGTTCAGCTGGGTCATGTACTTGTCCTTGCGGTTGATCCACAAGTGCACGCCGCCCTTGCTCACGTCGACGCTGTGAAACAGCATGTAGCCGTCGCTGGTCGGGGTATCGCCGCCGACCAGAACCGGTTTTTTCCACTGATCGATGTAGGTCAGAATCGCCGCCTGCTTGCCGGCCATCCAGGTCGCCGGGGTCCACAGATAAGGTGTCAGCTCCAGTCCCATGTTGCTTTTCGCATCGTATTTGCCTGCGGTGATCTGCTTGCGTGCGGTAGTCAGCTCACCGGTCTTGCGGTCTTTGAGCAGGGTGGTGACGCCTATCACGTTCTGCGGTTTGACGTTGTAGCCGTACTTCGGATCGGCGGCGACCATGCGCACCAGCTCTTCGGACGCTGCGGTCATCACGTAGACCTCGATGCCGTTCTCCATCAGCTTGTTGTACAGCTCGGTCTGCCCGGTGAATACGCGCGGCGGCTCGACATTGAGTTGCTTGACCGTATCGCCGTCGTAATAGGTCGCCGGGATCGGCTTTTTCAGGGCCATCAGCTCATCGACATAGCCTTTGAGCTCCTGCAGGGTAAAGCCGGAAAACACCTGCACGACCCACGGGTAGCAGACCATGTCGTCTATTTCGCAAAGGCGATAGTAGTAACTGAACAGGCTTTCCTTGTGGTCGGCGGTGTCTTTGAAGGGGATCAGCTTCAGCGAAGGGTCGAGCGTTTCGCGGGTAATCAGTCCTTTGTTTTCCATGTACGGCAGCAGCGACTCTTCAAGGTCGAAGCGGTAGCTGGTGTTGTCCATGTCGAAGACTGCGTAATTGCCCTTGTTGGCATTCGCCGCAATCATCGCGTCGAGCGCCTTGGCAGCAGGCTCGGGCCAATGCTTCAATTCGGTGGCCGCGGTAGCCTGGCTGGCAAGCCCGAAGCAGACGGCAGCAGCCAACAGTTTTGGCACGAGTTTCATAGGCGATTTCCCCTTGTCGAAAAAACGAAGGGGCAGACCGTAACAAATTATTGTGAAGGCAAAAGTACGTCAGCGACCCGAAAAAGGCCAAATGACGCCGTTTGCCCCTTTATTTGCGACAGTGAAACCAAAAACGACACTTTTATTGCAGTTTTTCGTCAGCGACCTCAAATGCGCCGAAAAACGCTTATCAGACGCGTTCCCAGACTTCAAAGTTGTAAGCAGGCTTGTCATCGACAGCCGCGTTCTCGGTATCGGACACCAGCGCCCATTGCGCCGTATCGATTTCTGGAAACCACGCGTCGCCATCGGGGCTCAGCGCTACGCGAGTCAGGTACAAGCGATCCGCCTGTGCAAGGCCCTGAGCATAAAGCTGCGCGCCGCCGATCAGCATTACCTCGTCGACACCCTGTTCCTTCGCCCATTGCTCGGCGCGCACGACTGCGGCATCCAGCGAAGGGAAGACTTCCGCGCCCTCGAGCTGCAAATCAGTCTGGCGGCTGACCACCAGGTTCAGGCGACCGGGCAGGGGGCGGCCCAGCGAATCCCAGGTCTTGCGACCCATGATGATCGGCTTGCCGAGCGTCGTGGCCTTGAAGTATTTGAAATCCCCCGGCAAATGCCAGGGCATGGAATTGTCGACGCCGATCACTCGGTTTTCACCAAGGGCGGCAATCAGGCTAAGGGGGAGATGAGTTTTCATGCGCCGAGGATATCAGAGGTCGCAGGGCAGGCGAATGAACTGACACGCACCGTGCTCAGTCCCATGACAGCGGTTATGCTCACCGCTGAATTCAATCAAGAGACACTGTGTGACTGCACTGACCCCACTCGATACCCTCTGGCTGACCGAAGCCGTGCGCCTGCGTGAACAACAGGCTGGCGCGCTGGATGATCAGGAAGCCAATCGCCGCGCCCGGGCGGCTGGAGGCGACCTGACTGCCCGTATCACCCATCGCGCCCTTGGGCTGGCACAGCGCGACGGCATGCTCGGCGTATTGCATCACTGGAAGCAGGGCGCGCGGTTGGCGTTGATTGCGCTTGCCGTATTCGCTGTCATCAGTGGCGCGGGCCTGGCCTTCGCCGCAATGGGCGACGGGCAGGCACCGGTCAATGTGTTCTGGGCGCTGGGCAGTCTGCTTGGGTTTAATCTGGTGCTGCTGGGGCTACCTGGGCGCTGGGCTTTATCTTCGCTGGCCGGAGCAACAGCGGGCTGGGCCGCTTATGGCTGTGGTTGAGTGAAAAGCTTGCCCGTGACGCCCAGGCTGCGCAACTTGCTCCGGCATTGGTTCTGCTGCTGCAACGCAAGCGTCTGAATCGCTGGGTGCTTGGCCTGGTGGTTCACAGCCTGTGGCTGCTCGCGCTGGTCAGTGCGCTGGTGGTGCTGTTGATGCTGATGGCGACCCGGCGCTACGGGTTTGTCTGGGAAACCACCATTTTGAGCAGCGACACGTTTGTCAGCCTGACTCAGACACTCAGTACCGTCCCGGCCTGGCTGGGCTTCAGTGTGCCGGACGAAGCCATGATTCGCGCCAGCGGCAATGCAGCGCTGAGTATCGAGAATGCACGCCAGGCCTGGGCTGCGTGGCTGGTGGGCGTGCTGCTGGTCTACGGCATTGTGCCGCGTCTGTTGCTGGCAGCGTTCTGCCTGTGGCGCTGGAAGCAGGGGAGTGCGGGGCTGCGTCTCGATCTTGAGCTGCCCGAGTACCTTGAGCTGCGTGAACGATTGATGCCCAGCAGCGAGCGATTGGGCGTCAATGACGTCGAACCTGCCGCGCTGCATCAGATTCAGCCCGGCGTGGGTGCGTCCGACAGTAATGGCGCGTTGCTGGTGGCCATCGAGCTGGATGATCAACAAGTCTGGCCGCCAGAACTGCCGTCAGGCGTGGTCGATGCAGGCATTCTCGACAGCCGTGAGTCGCGCCACAAGCTACTGGAACAGTTGATTCACTATCCGCCTGCGCGCATGGTGGTCGCCTGTGATCCGCGCCGCTCACCGGATCGTGGCAGTCTGGCACTGATTGCCGAACTGGCGCGCAGCGCGGGGGCGACACGTGTATGGCTGTTGCCCGCGCCTGCCGGGCAGGTGCTCGATCTGGAGCGTCTGGGCGACTGGCACACCGCGCTGGATCAATTGCAGTTGCCGCGCACAGACAGCGCGCCTTTGAACTGGCTGGAGACAGGCCATGACTGAAGCAGACAATGTCCGCGCCATCAAGCTGGCGGTGGTTGGCCACACCAATGTCGGCAAAACGTCGCTGCTGCGTACCCTGACCGGCGATGTCAGCTTTGGCGAAGTGTCTCACCGGCCCAGCACCACCCGCCATGTGGAAGGTGCGCGCCTGTCCGTGGACGGTCAGGCGCTGGTCGATCTGTACGACACGCCCGGCCTGGAGGACGCCATTGCGCTGCTCGATTACCTGGAGCGGCTTGATCGTACCGGTGAACGTCTGGATGGCCCGGCGCGACTGGCGCGCTTTCTGGAGGGCAGCGAGGCACGCCAGCGCTTTGAGCAAGAGGCCAAGGTCATGCGCCAGTTGCTCGGCTCGGATGCTGGGCTGTATGTGATCGATGCGCGTGAACCGGTACTCGCCAAATACCGTGACGAGCTGGCAGTGCTGGCCAGCTGTGGCAAGCCGTTGCTGCCGGTGCTGAATTTCGTCAGTGCGCGCGAGCACCGGGAGCCGGAATGGCGAGAGGCGCTTTCACGCTTGGGTTTGCATGCATTGGTGCGTTTCGACAGCGTCGCACCGCCGGAAGATGGCGGTCGTCGTCTGTACGAAAGCCTGGCGCTGCTGCTGGAAAGCGCGCGGCCTCGGCTTGAGCGTTTGATTGAGGATCAGGAGAAACAACGTCGAGCCAGAAAACACAGCGCGGCGCGGCTCATCGCCGAACTGTTGATTGACTGTGCAGCGTGTCGGCGTAGCGTCGAGACCACTGCCGAGCAGGAACAGCAGGCTGTGGAAGCGTTGCGCAAGGCTGTTCGCCAGCGTGAGCAGCAATGTGTCGAGGCGCTGCTCAAGCTGTATGCGTTTCGCAAGGATGATGTGTCTACCAGCGATTTGCCGTTGATGGATGGCCGTTGGGGCGATGACCTGTTCAATCCGGAAACCCTCAGGTTGATGGGCGTGCGGGTTGGCGGCGGCGTGGCAGCCGGTGCGGCGGCCGGGGCAGGGGTCGATCTGATGGTCGGCGGCGTAACGCTTGGCGCGGCGGCTTTGGTTGGTGCGATTGCAGGCGGTGCCCTGTTGACGGCGCGCAGCTACGGCGGACGATTGCTGGGCAAGTTGAAGGGCCGCAGGGAATTGACGGTGGACGATGCAGTGCTGCGCCTTCTCGCACTGCGACAGGGCACTGGGAGTATCAGTTTTTTTGTGTTCGGGCTGGTTAGGGCCTGCCGTCAGGCAGGCCCTTGTTTTACCAGCTCGG
>NZ_LKBW01000287.1 GCF_002699855.1 Pseudomonas amygdali
TTTGGTCGGCATACATGCACCTCTAGCTACATGTTATGCCCGAACACAAAATTTCTGACAGTCTCAAGCTGTGAGACCAAATGCGCCCAAAATGGATCGTCCTCGCTGAATCGATCAAAGGCAATGGGGCCCATCCCTGCAGCTCGCCGAGCATTTCGCAAGACACCTGAAAAGAGTGGGAGCATCGCGTTGGTACCGACATAGACCAGCGGCACACCCGCATCATTTGATAGCGTAACGAAAAAGTTGAGCAGTTTCTCCCGGTCCTGCCCCCCTCGCGACGAGCAGAGATGCTGCATCTCATCAATGATCAGTGCGCCGATGAAAAAGGTTTTACACAGCTGGCTTATGTGCTGAAGCATGACACTGATGCTGTTACCGGCAGCACCTTTACGAGAATACTTCTCAATGCCGAGTGCTGCATCGAGAGCTGAGAAAAATGCCACACAGAAGCCTCTCAGCGATCCATCGTGCGGACATTCGATCTTGAGCCAGACAACTTGGGTTTCAATGAAAATCTGCTGTTCGTACCGACTATGGCTGATGACCTGTGGATAGAGCCTAGCTATAGAATTAAGGGCTGTGGTTTTACCCATGCCACTCAATCCGATCAGAGTAAGGGTTTCTGCTGAGGACATAAAACCATGGCCTCTGACCTCAGCAGACGATGGCAGCCGATATCTGACAGTCGAGGCCAGCAGCGGATTTCTCCCGGTGTATCCGTATCGGATCAGCTGGCTGAACAAATCTTCAAGGCGCAGGTGAATTTCAAAGGGGACGACGATGTCCTTAATCCTGTTGATACCATGACCACGAAGCTTGGGCGCCAGAGCACGCTCCGCATCGTCTGGCTTCTTCGGAAGATTTCCAACGCGCCTGACGACGTCAATATCGGAGAGAATCCTCGGAAGGCACTCGATAAGTGGATTGCCATCGTACTGAGGCATCCCGGTAGGATTGTATTCAGCAGAAGCGAAACTGAAGTCACTCATTGATCGGTCCCATCACTCGCATTGACCACCAGTTTCAGGAAGGCAGCGCTTCTCCATGAACTAGGTTTTCTGGCGACTGGTTTCGGATTTTCCGCTGTAATAGCCGGGTTATCCACAACACGAAGCTGATTCAGATCAGCGGTGTGCTGGTCCCGCTCATTTTGAGCCTCCGTGGCACGCTTCAAGCGCTTGTCCCGCTTAAAGTCAGCATTCGACTTAGGGTTTCCTTGAGCTGCGCGCTTCGATTTTGCCCGATCAAGGATATCTTCCTGACGCGCTTTCAATTGAACCGCTGTGTTGGCAGCTTCATACCGCGCGTCAGGTGAGACTTGATTCAGGATTTTGATCATATCAAGTACCTCTTCCATACGCAGACCACCGTACTTATACCGTTGCTGCGGCACTATTGTAAGCGGCTCAAATCCCGCATCGGATTTAATCCAACAATTCTCAATAGAATTAGGGTCATAGTAACCCCTAACGTAAGTCGTTTTAAGATTGTGCGAACGTTCTAACCATGACTCACGAACTGCTGTTTCACAGGTATACTGCACGCCTTGAAACATAATGCCCCCTCGGCTAATACGGCACTCCTGTGAAGGCAACAAAGCGATTTTGAGTTCTGCAGCTGAAACCACTTTAGAATTAAGCAGACTATTGACCATGGACCACCTCCAAATACTTATTGGAGTTGGTTCTACTCCTGCAGCAATCATCTCACGATTGAGAATGTGGGGTACTCGAAGGCTTTTATTGTGAGCCAGCACTCCCAATATCACCATCTCGGTAAATTCATCGATGTCGAAGATTGCATCGAGCTGATAGTCTCGATCCCCACGCTCCATTTTTCGGGCATCAACTCCACCAGGTACAAATTTCAGGTCCAATTTCTCATTGATCAAACGAAACCGGCTTTCAATAATTGCTTTCCAATCTGGCCGGAAGGGCGGCAAAATCTTAACGTCAATACTCAAGGATTTGGTCATTGCCTCACCGGCCTCGCTCAAAAGCTCGGCACGATCCGCGACAAGTTCGACCGGCAGATGAGCGCACGGCCATTCGCCTTCATTGATATCAATACCGTATCGTTTGCAGAAATCTACCTTTGCCGTGCAAGCATTGTAGATAGCATGCCTAGCACCATTCCAACTCGGCCCCTCAAGGCCGACGTGTATACCCACAATCATTCTTGTAAATGTATCCACGATTACGTAGAGCACAGGTCGTCCGATCAACCACAATCTATTGACACGGTGTACTAAATAAACATCGGCAATCGTTGAATCTATTTCATATCGATGACCAGCACCATGCAACCCCATAGACGCTGAGCCAATGAGTGCTCGATGATCTTTATTAAAGCGGATAGCCCCTCCACGCTCCTTCAACTTATAAAGGTCATCGAAGAACAATTTCCCATGGTACGTGAGTTGGTGGACAGAGGGATAACTGCCCCGTACCACATCGCCTTTCGTGCCGTCAGTTGAAACCTCCGTGTAGAATTTATCTAACATCCAGATATGTGCGTCTTTAACAGTTCCACATTTTCCACTCGCGAAACGCCTATAAGCCATGCGGATGTGAGTCAGATGACGACTTTCAAGCTTAATAGCGCCGTCACCGCTAACGACCACTCCACGATACTTAGGCGGTCGCCCAGGAATGATGCCGGACGCACGGTTTTTTTCCTTTCCTGGACCGCCACAGGCACTGGTGTTCCAAAGGAACGCATTACGAGTCTGCCCCATACTCCAATAACGATAAAGAAGTCGGTAGATGTGCTTACGATCTACCTCTACTCTTATCGCATGTCTCGAAATGAGTGCACCGAAATTTGTAGTCAAAATGTCTAAAGGTGATTGGCCTTCCACTAAGGCACGAATTAGATCCCAGTTCCTATCCCTGCTCCGCTTTTCATTCTCGCTTATTTGATCATCTGTTCTGAGCAGGTGCATGGGAACCATTTCAGAATTTAAAGCAGCCGCACCAGAGTGGATCTCTTCGAGAAGAAGTGACCTTTCAATCCGCCAAGGCTTGGTCGGATTTATGCACAGCTTAATCACCAATACAAAGTCTTCATTAATACCCAAAACCCTAACAGGATGGTCAAGCAAGCTAGAGCCCTCACCTGGCGAAACTATGCAGTTAACCCGCAGAGTTAGCATTGTCGGGCACCTCGATTGGAGCTAAAACAGCTGGAGAGGATTGACCAATCCATACATGCAGTGGCTGAGATAAGCTAAGCACCTTTGAAGTGAGGTCCATCTGCAAGCGGCCGTTCCATAGCAGATGATGAAAAAGAGTCTTTACACCCATATAGTCTATGTAGATATTTTTCGAAGCTTTATCCAATAATACCTTCAGCGGGACTTGATCGGTTTCACATCTATTCAAAAAATCGAGCAAGTTCCCAATGTTTTTTCCGGTAGGTAAAGATGGGTGAATATTCGCATAGGTCCGGAGAATAATGAGGTTTGCTATCCGCACTTTTGACAAATTTTCGTGCAGCACAAGCTTCCATTCTATCTGCCTAGTCGCCCAATACTTTTCCTCGATAGCTAGCTTCTCTGCCATTCTGTTCTGCACACCAATATTGGCATCCTCAAACTCTTTCCGATATTTTACGGAGCGCGCAGCAACTTTGACTTCCCCCGATGAATCGAGATAAGTGATCAGGAAGTCAGTCGTCATTACTACTGGAATCTGAGTTCCTGGGTAGACCGGATGGCGATAGTTTAGGCTGTTAGCAATTGCTTGGGTTTCGGCTTGCATTAACAGTGGAAACTGTTCACGGATATCGATAATGGAATTTTCGTGCTCCAGAACGGTGAGGTAGTCGCGCTCGGCATTAGATATCAGGTGATGAGTGCGATGTACCTTCACCCCTGACACAAGGTGAGAGACACCTTTGGATTTGATATCCCACACCTTGATCCATGGCTCATAGGATTCCTTAACGCCGCTCCCACGACCAGTTTTGATTCTCCTATCGATTTTCTGCTGAGTCATCAGCTTGGAACGCGCGGGCTTAACTGATGCAGCTGGTACAGATGTCATTATCGAGTCGCTCATTGATGGGCGACCCACTCGACCGGTACGGCACTAGGGTAGACGTGGCGTGGGAGATGTCAGGAGCGGGCTCAGCCAGGAGAACAGTCACATTGGTCCACAGGATTCTGAACCTAATTTGCCAGACCTGCTCCTGTCCCGATGTACGGTCGGGGCGGGAGCCTGTGATCCCACGGAACAAAGTCTGTCGGATCGAGCCCCGCATTTACTGGGGATAGCCGACGTACTCACCAGAAATAAAGTCTGTCGCGCCCTGCATTTTTTGACGCATTGCCGTGTGACCTACTAAATAAAGTCTGTCGGAAACCGGTGTTGAAGCCACCCAGCACACCAACGCTCACGCAACATATCTCACCTAATACCTTGATTTATAGGGCAAGCGGCGGATTTCAGCGACAGCTTCAAATGCTGAGCGACAGACTTTATTTCGTATTTGCACTTGTGACAACCTTTATTAACTTGTGACAGCCTTTATTCTTTTGTGACAACCTTTATTCTTTGCAGACAAAAACCCCCACCCCTGTGGATAACTCACTCCACCGTCACCGACTTCGCCAGATTCCGCGGTTGATCCACATCCGTCCCTTTCAGCACAGCCACGTAATACGAAAGCAACTGCAGCGGGATGGTGTAGAGAATCGGCGCCAGGGCGTCGATGATGTGCGGCATGGCGATGACGTGAGTGCCTTCGCCGTTCTTGAGCCCAGCCAGCTCATCCGCGAACACGATCAGTTCGCCGCCGCGGGCGCGGACTTCCTGCAGGTTGGATTTGAGTTTCTCCAGCAGCTCGTTGTTCGGCGCGACGGTGACGACCGGCATGTCGGCATCGACCAGCGCCAGCGGGCCGTGTTTGAGTTCGCCGGCCGGGTAGGCTTCGGCGTGGATGTAGGAGATTTCTTTGAGCTTGAGTGCGCCTTCCATTGCTACAGGGAATTGCGCACCGCGGCCGAGGAACAGGGTGTGGTGCTTCTCGGCGAACAGCTCGGCGACTTTCTCGATGGTGCCGTCCATTGCCAGGGCTTCGCCCAAACGGGTTGGCAGGCGGCGCAGTTCTTCGACCAGTTGTGCTTCAACGCCCTCCTCCAACGAACCTTTGACCTGACCGAGTGACAGGGTCAGCAATAGCAAGGCGACCAGTTGGGTGGTGAAGGCTTTGGTCGATGCCACGCCGATTTCCGGGCCAGCCTGGGTTAGCAGGGTCAGGTCGGATTCACGTACCAGTGAGCTGATGCCGACGTTGCAGATCGCCAGGCTGGCCAGAAAGCCCAGCTCCTTGGCGTTGCGCAGTGCTGCCAGCGTGTCGGCGGTTTCACCGGATTGCGAGATCGAAACGAACAAGGTGTCCGGCTGAACCACGACCTTGCGGTAGCGGAACTCGCTGGCCACTTCGACCTGGCAAGGGATGCCGGCCAGACCTTCAAGCCAGTAACGCGCGACCATGCCTGCGTGGTAGCTGGTGCCACACGCCACGATCTGAACATTGCGTACTTTGGCGAACAATTCGGCAGCCTGTGGACCAAATGCGTGGACCAGCACTTGCTGTTGCCCCAGGCGACCTTCGAGGGTGCGCTGCACGACCTTGGGTTGCTCGTGGATTTCCTTGAGCATGAAGTGACGGTATTCGCCCTTGTCAGCGGCTTCGGCGCCTTCATGGTATTGCACCACTTCACGCTCGACCGACACACCGTCGACATTCCAGATCTGCACGCTGTCACGACGGATCTCGGCAATATCGCCTTCTTCCAGGTACATGAAACGGTCGGTCACCTGACGCAGCGCCAGTTGGTCAGAGGCCAGGAAGTTTTCACCCAGGCCCATGCCGATCACCAGCGGGCTGCCACTGCGGGCGGCCAGCAGGCGATCCGGCTGCGCGGCATTGATGACCGCAAGCCCATAAGCACCGTGAAGTTCTTTCACCGCAGCCTTCAGGGCAACCGCCAGATCGGCGGTGTCCTTGAGCTTGTGGTGCAGCAGATGGACGATGACTTCAGTGTCGGTATCGGATGCGAAGACGTACCCCAGGCTTCTCAGCTGTTCACGCAGAGCTTCGTGGTTCTCGATGATGCCGTTGTGGACAACTGCCAGTTTATCGGCCGAGAAGTGTGGATGAGCGTTACGTTCACACGGAGCGCCGTGCGTCGCCCAACGTGTGTGGGCGATACCCAGACGGCCGGTCAGCGGCTCGCCTGCCAGTGCCTGTTCCAGCTCACTGACCTTGCCCGAGCGACGTCGGCGCTCAAGGGTGCCTTCGTTGGTGAAAACAGCCACGCCCGCGCTGTCGTAACCGCGGTACTCAAGACGCTTGAGGCCTTCGAGCAAAATGGCCGTGATATTACGTTCAGCAACGGCGCCGACGATTCCACACATGGTTATCTCCTAGCTGACAGCAGCACAAATCAGATTGATGCCGCGGGCCTGTATCTGATCGCGAGCCTCGCTGGGCAGGCGATCATCAGTAATAAGGGTGTGGATACTGCTCCAGGGCAGCTCCAGATTGGGGATCTTGCGACCGACCTTGTCGGCCTCGACCATGACAACGACTTCCCGGGCGACTTCCGCCATGACCCGGCTCAAACCCAGAAGCTCATTAAACGTGGTGGTGCCACGAGTCAGATCGATGCCGTCGGCACCGATGAACAACTGATCGAAATCGTAGGAGCGCAGTACCTGTTCAGCGACCTGCCCCTGAAAAGACTCCGAGTGCGGATCCCATGTTCCGCCAGTCATCAACAGGACCGGTTCGTGTTCCAGCTCAGTAAGGGCTCGCGCCACATGCAGTGAGTTGGTCATGACCACCAGACCAGGTTGCTGGCCCAGTTCAGGGATCAACGCAGCCGTGGTGCTGCCACTGTCGACAATAATTCTGGCGTGCTCGCGAATTCGGGAAACCGCAGCGCGGGCAATGGCCTGTTTGTAACGGGAAACCGGCTGGCTGCTTTCGCTGATCAGCTCGTGAGGAAGCGGCACTGCGCCCCCGTAACGGCGCAACAGCAAACCATTGGTTTCGAGGGCTGCCAGATCCTTTCGAATCGTAACTTCAGAAGTTTCAAAGCGTTTGGCCAAATCTTCGACGCTAACTTCACCCAGCTCATTGAGCAGGGCAAGAATGTTGTGGCGACGTTGTGGTGTATTGCGCTTCGACATGACAGCCTTAAGTTTCGTTTCGAAAGATAACGAAGGCAATCAAAACCTATTTTTTGGGCTTGGTCAAGGCCAGAGGGTTTGGCAGGGCATTTTCAATGGAGCTTGAGGAACGAGATTCCTGTAACTCTCGCTCCAGTGCTCCGCTCTCAGAAGTATGCATAGGCCAGCTGGACCAACCCGGAATGCATTTCGTGGGAGCGGACTCGTCCGCGAAAACTGTTACAAAGATTCCAGGACGGAGGATGGCTCTCGCGGACGAGTCCGCTCCCACAGAACATCATTTTTCCGGGCTGTGGATAACTCAGTCTTTCCTGGTTTTTACCGGACGCTTCCAGCCTTCGATGTTGCGTTGGCGGGCGCGAGCCACGCCGAGTTGTTCAGCGGGCACGTTCTGCGTGATGGTCGAACCGGCTGCGGTCGTCGCACCATCAAAGATATCCACAGGCGCAACCAGTGAGTTGTTAGAACCAATGAACACGTCTGCACCCAACGTGGTCTTGTGCTTGTTGGCCCCATCGTAATTGCAGGTAATCGTCCCGGCACCTATGTTGGTACGTGCGCCGACCTCGGCATCGCCCATATAGGTCAGGTGGCCAACCTTGGCACCCTCGCCCAGGTTCGCATTCTTGAGTTCGACAAAGTTACCCACATGCGCTTTGGCGCCCAGCACACTGCCAGGGCGAAGGCGTGCAAACGGGCCGGCATCGCTGCCCTCGCCCAGAATTGCGCCTTCGATGTGGCTGTTGGCCTTGACGATGACACCCTTGCGCAGGGTGCTGTCCTTGATCACGCAGTTAGGGCCGATGACCACGTTGTCCTCGATGACTACCTTCCCTTCGAGGATCACGTTGATGTCGATCAGCACGTCGCGGCCGACGCTGAATTCACCGCGTACATCGAATCGCGCAGGGTCACGCAGGGTCACACCACCCGCCATCAACCGGCGGGCTTCGCGCAACTGGTAATGGCGCTCCAGCTCGGAGAGCTGTTTGCGATCATTGGCACCCTGCACTTCCATTGCGTCGTAAGGCTGCTCTGTAGCAACAATCAGCCCGTCATTGACGGCCATGGCAATTACGTCTGTGAGGTAATACTCGCCTTGGGCGTTGTTGTTGGACAGCCGCCCCAGCCAGTCAGCGAGACGCTTGGCAGGCACCGCGAGAATGCCAGTGTTGCCTTCAGTGATTGCCTTCTGTACATCGTTCGCATCCTTGTGCTCGACAATCGCGCAGACACGATTCTGCTGGTCGCGAACGATGCGGCCGTAGCCGGTAGGATCGTCCAGGGTGACAGTCAACAGGCCCAGTTGCTGCGGATTGACGAGTTTGAGCAGGCGCGTGAGCGTCTCCACTTCGATCAACGGCACATCGCCATAAAGAATCAACACGGTCTCAGCTGTAAGTGCAGGCAGCGCCTGAGCAACGGCGTGTCCTGTGCCCAGTTGCTTGTCCTGCATCACGAAATTCAAGTCATCGGCTGCCAGCTGTTCACGAACAGCATCAGCGCCGTGTCCGATCACGACGTGTATTCCACTTGGGGATAACTGACGTGCGCTGTGGATAACATGACCAAGCATGGAGTTGCCAGCCACGGGATGCAGAACCTTGGGCAAGGCGGAACGCATACGGGTACCTTGGCCAGCAGCGAGAATAACGATATCGAGAGACATGATAGGACTACCAACTGAGCGGCAACCGGGCCGAAGGCGGGCTGACTTGAAAGAGGAAATCTTAAAAAAGAAAAAGGGTAGCCGAGGCTACCCTTTTTCTCAATCGCGCATCGAATGCAGCGGGGTTAGCCGCCGAACTTCTTGCGAATTTGCTGAACGGTGCGCAGCTGAGCTGCAGCCTCGGCCAGACGAGCAGTTGCAGAGCCGTAGTCGAAATCTGCGCCTTTCTCGTTCAGGGCCTTCTCGGCAGCCAGTACGGCAGCCTGAGCAGAAGCTTCATCCAGGTCGGCAGCACGTTGCACAGTATCGGCAAGCACCTTGACCATGTTCGGCTGAACCTCAAGGAAACCACCGGAGATGTAAAACACCTCGGCTTCCCCACCCTGCTTGATCAAGCGGATCGGGCCCGGCTTCAGATCAGTGATCAGCGGCGCGTGGCCTGGAGCGATACCGAGATCACCCAGGTTGCCGTGCGCAATCACCATCTCGACCAGACCGGAGAAGATTTCCCCTTCCGCGCTGACGATGTCGCAATGGACTGTCATAGCCATTTGCTTGCCTCAACCTAATTAGCGCCCGTTTCCGGGCGCCGGGATTACAGTTTCTTGGCTTTCTCGATCGCTTCTTCGATGCCGCCGACCATGTAGAACGCTTGTTCTGGCAGGTGGTCGTAGTCACCGTTGAGGATGCCTTTGAAGCCAGCAATGGTGTCTTTCAGGGAAACGTATTTACCCGAAGCACCGGTGAAGACTTCTGCCACGAAGAAAGGCTGGGACAGGAAGCGCTGGATCTTACGAGCACGGTTAACCAACTGTTTGTCGGTCTCCGACAGCTCGTCCATACCCAGAATCGCAATGATGTCTTTCAGCTCTTTGTAACGCTGCAACACATACTGAACGCCGCGAGCGGTGTCGTAGTGTTCCTGGCCAATGACGTTCGGGTCCAGCTGACGCGAAGTCGAGTCCAGTGGGTCTACCGCAGGGTAGATACCCAGGGAAGCGATGTCACGGGACAGTACGACGGTGGCGTCCAAGTGGGCAAACGTGGTCGCAGGCGACGGGTCAGTCAAGTCGTCCGCTGGTACGTATACGGCCTGGATCGAGGTGATCGAACCATTCTTGGTGGAAGTGATGCGCTCTTGCAGAGTGCCCATCTCTTCAGCCAGAGTCGGCTGGTAACCTACTGCGGAAGGCATACGGCCCAGCAGTGCGGATACTTCGGTACCGGCCAGGGTGTAACGATAGATGTTGTCGACGAACAGCAGAACGTCGTTACCTTCGTCACGGAACTTCTCGGCCATGGTCAGGCCGGTCAGTGCTACGCGCAGACGGTTACCCGGCGGCTCGTTCATCTGACCGTAAACCAGTGCCACTTTGTCCAGAACGTTGGAGTCCTTCATCTCGTGGTAGAAGTCGTTACCCTCACGAGTACGCTCACCCACACCGGCGAACACGGAATAACCGCTGTGCTCGATGGCGATGTTACGGATCAGTTCCATCATGTTTACGGTCTTGCCGACACCGGCACCACCGAACAGACCGACTTTACCGCCTTTGGCGAACGGGCAAACCAGGTCGATAACCTTGATGCCGGTTTCCAGAAGGTCGTTGCCGCCAGCCTGCTCAGCGAAGGACGGTGCAGGACGGTGAATGCCCCAGCGCTCTTCGGTGGCAATCGGGCCTGCTTCGTCGATCGGGTTGCCCAGCACGTCCATGATCCGGCCCAGAGTCGCTTTACCGACCGGTACGGAGATGGCTGCGCCAGAGTCTGTTACTTCCAGACCACGCTTCAAGCCCTCGGTGGAGCCCATCGCAATGGTACGAACCACGCCGTCGCCCAGCTGCTGCTGAACTTCCAGGGTGGTTCCTGCCGCGCTTTGAACTTCCAGCGCGTTGTAGATACTCGGTACGCTATCGCGTGGGAATTCCACGTCGATCACGGCGCCGATGATTTGAACGATACGTCCGCTACTCATTAGCTGGTTCCTCTAATATTTGAACCGTTAAACCGCGGCAGCGCCGCCGACGATTTCCGAGATCTCTTGGGTGATCGCTGCCTGACGCGCCTTGTTGTAGATCAGCTGCAAATCGCTGATCAAATCACCGGCGTTGTCTGTGGCGTTCTTCATCGCGATCATCCGCGCTGCTTGTTCAGCTGCGTTGTTCTCGACCACCGCCTGGTACACCTGCGATTCCACGTAGCGAACCATAAGGCCGTCTAGCAGCTCTTTGGCATCGGGTTCGTAGAGATAGTCCCAGTGGTGCTTGAGCCCTTGATCCGGGGTTGCCACCAGCGGAATCAATTGCTCCACTGTTGGTTGCTGGGTCATGGTGTTGATGAACTTGTTGGATACCACGGACAGGCGATCAATACGGCCATCCAGGTAGGCATCCAGCATCACCTTGACGCTGCCGATCAAGTCGTTGATCGACGGCTCTTCGCCCAGGTGGCTGATCGCAGCGACGACGTTACCGCCGAAGTTGCGGAAAAATGCCGCACCTTTGCTGCCGACCACGCACAGATCGATCTCTACACCGTTTTCACGGTTCACCGCCATGTCCTTGACCAGAGTCTTGAACAGGTTGGTATTCAATCCACCACACAGACCACGGTCACTGCTCACTACGACATAACCGACGCGCTTCACAGGGCGCTCGATCATGAACGGGTGGCGGTACTCCGGGTTGGCGTTTGCCAGATGACCAATCACCTGACGAATGCGCTCCGCGTAAGGACGGCTAGCAGCCATGCGCATTTGAGCCTTGCGCATTTTGCTGACCGCCACTTTTTCCATGGCGCTGGTGATCTTTTGCGTGCTTTTGATGCTCGCAATCTTGCTGCGAATCTCTTTTGCGCCTGCCATGTAACACCTATCAGGTTAGCAAGCGGGAGCCTTGCGGCCCCCGCTGCGGCTTACCAGGTTTGGGTGGCCTTGAACTTCTCGATGCCGGCTTTCATGCCAGAATCGATTTCGTCATTGAAGTCACCCTTCACGTTGATCTTCGCCATCAAATCGGCGTCATCGCGGTTGAAGTAAGCAATCAGCGCTTGTTCAAAGCTGCCAATCTTGGCGATTTCGACGTCAGTCAGGAACCCACGCTCAGCGGCATACAGCGACAGCGCCATGTCAGCGATCGACATTGGTGCGTATTGCTTCTGCTTCATCAGCTCGGTAACGCGCTGACCATGCTCAAGTTGCTTGCGGGTCGCCTCGTCCAGGTCAGAAGCAAACTGGGCGAATGCCGCCAGTTCACGGTACTGAGCCAGAGCGGTACGGATACCACCGGAAAGCTTCTTGATGATCTTGGTCTGAGCGGCACCACCCACACGGGATACCGAAACACCGGCGTTCACAGCCGGACGGATGCCGGAGTTGAACATGGCCGATTCCAGGAAGATCTGACCGTCGGTGATGGAAATCACGTTGGTCGGAACGAACGCGGAAACGTCGCCAGCCTGGGTTTCGATGATCGGCAGTGCAGTCAGCGAGCCGGTTTTGCCGGTCACTGCGCCGTTGGTGAACTTCTCTACGTACTCTTCGGAAACACGCGATGCGCGCTCCAGCAGACGGGAGTGGAGATAGAACACGTCGCCTGGGTAAGCTTCACGGCCTGGTGGACGGCGCAGCAGCAGGGAAATCTGGCGGTAAGCCACTGCTTGCTTGGACAGATCGTCATAAACGATCAGCGCGTCTTCACCGCGGTCGCGGAAAAACTCGCCCATGGCGCAACCCGAGTACGGTGCAAGGAATTGCAGCGCAGCGGATTCGGAAGCACTTGCAGCCACGACGATGGTGTTAGCCAGTGCGCCGTTTTCTTCGAGCTTGCGAACAACGTTGGCGATGGTCGATTGCTTCTGACCGATTGCTACGTAGACGCAGAAGATGCCGCTGTTCTTCTGGTTGATGATTGCGTCGATGGCCAGAGCGGTTTTACCGATCTGACGGTCACCGATGATCAGCTCACGCTGGCCACGGCCGACAGGAATCATGGCATCGACAGCCTTGTAGCCAGTCTGTACAGGCTGGTCTACCGACTTACGCCAGATCACGCCTGGAGCAACTTTCTCGACCGCATCGGTCTCGGTGTTGTTCAGCGGACCTTTGCCGTCAACTGGGTTACCCAGTGCATCGACAACGCGACCCAGCAGTTCCTTACCAACCGGAACTTCGAGGATGCGGCCGGTGCACTTGGCGCTCATGCCTTCAGCCAGAGTCGTGTAAGCGCCCAGTACAACGGCACCCACGGAGTCTTGCTCAAGGTTCAGCGCCATACCGTAGACGCCGCCCGGAAACTCGATCATCTCGCCGTACATTACGTCGGCCAGACCGTGAATCCGCACGATACCGTCAGACACGCTGACGACTGTGCCTTCGTTACGGGCTTGGGAGGTTACATCGAGCTTGTCGATGCGACCCTTGATGATTTCACTTATTTCGGAAGGATTGAGTTGCTGCATTGCTCTGCTGCCCCTTCAAACTCAAGATTTCAATGCTTCGGCTAGTTTCGCGATCTTGCCACGAACTGAGCCATCGATAACCAGGTCGCCGGCGCGGATTACGACACCCCCTATGAGAGAGGCATCCTCCGCAGCATGCAGGCGCACTTCCCGGCCGAGCCGTGCACTGAGAACCTTGGCGAGTTTGTCTTGCTGTTCTTGGTTCAATGCGAAAGCACTGGTGACATCCACATCGACCGATTTTTCCTGCTCGGCCTTGTACAGGTCGAACAGTTCGGCGATCTCCGGCAGAAGCGGGAGGCGGTCGTTTTCAGCAACGACGTGAATGAAATTCTGTGCCTTGGCATCGAACTTTTCGCCACACACTTCAATAAAAGTGGTGGCCTTTTGTGCGCTCGTCAGTCGCGGGGCCTTGAGCATGCGCTGCATGGTGTCGTCTTGCGACACCGCAGCAGCCAGGCCGAGCATGGCTGACCAATTGGCCAGCTGCTGGTGGGCCTGCGCGTGCTCGAAGGCCGCCTTCGCGTAAGGTCGGGCCAACGTGGTCAGTTCTGCCATGATCGCCCTCGCTTAAATTTCAGCAGCCAGTTTGTTAACCAGCTCCGCGTGCGCGTTTTGATCGATTGTGGCACCCAGGATCTTCTCTGCGCCATTGACTGCCAGGCTGCCCAACTGGGCGCGCAAGGCGTCTTTGACACCATTCAGTTCCTGCTCGATCTCGGCCTGAGCCTGGGCCTTCACACGGTCAGCTTCAACGCGTGCCGTTTCACGGGCTTCGTCGACGATCTGAGTACCGCGTTTCTTGGCTTGCTCAATGATTTCAGCTGCTTGAGCCTTAGCTTCGCGCAGTTGTTGACCCGCTTTCTCTTGGGCCAGCTCCAGGTCGCGAGCTGCTCGGGAAGCAGCGTCCAGTCCATCCGCGATCTTCTTCTGACGTTCGTGCAAAGCCGCGATGACCGGAGGCCACACGAACTTCATGCAGAAAATCACAAAAATGAAGAACGCAACGGACTGGCCAATCAGGGTTGCATTAATGTTCACGCCAACACCTCGCTCGTTCGTTGTCCATCACACCAATCAACTCGAAAATTCGAGTGATCAGCCAGCGAGTTGACCAACGAAGGGGTTCGCGAAGGTGAAGAACAGAGCGATACCAACACCGATCATGGTCACGGCGTCGAGCAGGCCCGCAACGATGAACATTTTAACTTGCAGCATTGGAACCATTTCCGGCTGACGCGCAGCGCCTTCCAGGAATTTGCCGCCCAACAGGCCGAAACCGATTGCAGTACCCAGTGCGCCCAGGCCGATCAACAGTGCAACAGCGATAGCGGTTAGACCAACTACAGTTTCCATCTTTCCTCCCGACTTTTACGTCGTATTGGTTAGTTTTTTTTAATTGAAGCGGTAAAACAAAATCGTTTCTACATCAGCCCTTGCGGGCACCGCCCCGCCGATGGCGAGACGGTCATCAGACACGTCCTGAGACGAATCTCAATGGTTATCTTCGTGAGCCATCGACAGGTAGACGATGGTCAGCATCATGAAGATGAACGCTTGCAGGGTGATGATCAGGATGTGGAACACAGCCCACGCCCACTGCAGCACTACACCCAGACCGCTGAGCCACAACAGACCGCTGCCGAACATCACGGCGATCAGAATGAAGACCAGCTCGCCAGCATACATGTTGCCGAACAGACGCAGAGCCAGAGAAATAGGCTTGGCGATCAGCGTCACGAATTCCAGCAGGAAGTTGACCGGGATCAACAGCGCCTGAACGAACAGGTTCTTGCTGCCGAACTGGTGAAGGGTCAGTTCGCCGATGAAACCGCCGATGCCCTTGACCTTGATGCTGTAGAAAATGATCAGTGCGAACACAGACAGGGCCATGCCCAGCGTGGCGTTCGGGTCAGTAGTCGGAACGGCACGGAACGGAATGTGCTCGTCGCCCGAAATCAGCATCGCCAGCTGCGGAATCCAGTCCACCGGTACCAGGTCGACCGCGTTCATCAGGAAAACCCAGACGAAAATGGTCAGGGCCAGTGGCGCGATAACCGCGCTGCGGCCGTGGAAGCTGTCCTTCACGCTGCCGTCGACGAAATCGACCAGCACTTCGACAAAGTTCTGCAGTGCGCCAGGCTGACCGGAAGTTGCCTTCTTGGCCGCCATGCGGAAGATCAGAACGAAAATCAGACCCAACGCAACCGACCAGCCGAGGGTATCGACGTGGAAGGCCCAGAAACCCATTTCCTTGGCTTCTGCTGCGGTGTGGGCAAAGCCCCATTCGCCATTGGGCAGGTGCCCGAATGTAAGGTTCTGCAAGTGGTGCTGGATATAGCCCGAAGCTGTTTGCTCTGCCATGGTTGCCTCAAACGCCCTAAGGTCTCGAAAGTCTTGTTCTCGTAAGTAGGGGAGCGAACCAGTTGACCACCTGGATCAACATGAACACACCGAATACCGCCAGCGGTGCCAGTGGCTTCACACCTGCGAACGTCAATGCAAAAAGCACTGCCGTGAAAATCAGTTTGCCTGCCTCGCCGGCGTAGAACGACCGCACGATGGCTTGCGCTGCTCTGGCCCCGGAAAACCGGAATGCCTTGTGAGCAAAGTATAAATTGGGTAGCCAGGCTATCAGGCCTCCACAGAGTCCCGAATATCCTGCAACGACTCCTTGCCACTGCCACAGCACCAATGCGGCCATGAGCAGCACTATCAATTGAGCCAGCAATAGCGGAAAAACCGCCAGGCGATAGAACGGCAAGCGGTCTGGCATGCGGGATTCCATCGCAACTGCTCCTTTGATGTCGGTCGCCATAATCAATAACTTGGCATAATTTGTGCCGACAAAATGCGCGCAGAGTATAGGGGCGGTTAAGCCCCTATTCAACAGTCGGGTAGTGATTTCCGACTATACGCTACAGAGCAATTGTTTCAGCGGATGTGAGCGAGCACTCCTTGCAGCTCATCCAGCGAGTTGTATCGGATGACCAATTGGCCTTTGCCCTTCTGTCCGTGGCGAATCTGCACCGCAGAGCCTAAACGCTCGGCCAGACGCTGTTCGAGGCGGCTGATATCAGGGTCGGCCTTGACTGGTTCGGCAGCCTCCGGCTTGCCGCTCAGCCATTGCCTGACCAGTGCTTCAGTCTGGCGCACGGTAAGCCCGCGTGCGACAACATGTCGCGCACCTTCGACCTGCCGATCTTCGCTCAGACCGAGCAAGGCGCGTGCATGCCCCATTTCCAGGTCGCCGTGGGACAGCATGGTCTTGATGGCTTCAGGCAAGGCAATCAGGCGCAACAGGTTGGCCACACTGACACGTGACTTGCCGACGGCATCCGCCACCTGCTGCTGGGTCAGTTGAAACTCCTGCTGCAGGCGCTGTAGCGCCATGGCCTCCTCGATAGGGTTGAGGTCTTCGCGCTGAATGTTCTCGATCAACGCCATCGCAATCGCGGTCTCGTCCGGAACATCACGGACCATCGCCGGGATTGTCTCGACACCTGCCTGCTGGCTGGCACGCCAACGGCGTTCACCGGCGATGATTTCAAAGCGGTTGTCGCCGATAGGCCGAATCACGATCGGCTGCATCACACCCTGTGACTTGATCGACTGCGCAAGTTCTTCGAGCGCCTGAGGATCCATGTCGCGGCGCGGCTGATACTTGCCGCGCTGGATAAGGTCCAGCGGCACATGCTGCAACTCACTTGGCGGAGCCTTGACGGCCTGCTCTTCCAGCGAACTGACGGTTGGACTGCTCAGAAGCGCGTCCAACCCACGTCCGAGACCTCGTTTCTTGACGGCCATGGGAATTCCTTAGGTTGGCTGAGCGGTTTTTGCGCCGCGACGTTGACGACGAACCAGTTCACTTGCCAGGGCCAGATAGGCCAGCGCACCGCGAGACGATTTATCATACGCCAGCACCGGCATGCCGAAACTCGGCGCCTCGGCCAGCCTGATATTCCTCGGGATCACCGTGTCGTACAACTGCTCGCCAAAGTGTTCCTTGAGCTGTGCCGAAACATCGTTGATCAGGCTCAAACGCGGGTCATACATGGTGCGCAGCAAACCTTCGATTTTCAGCTGCGGATTGAGCAGTTCAGCGATGCGCTTGATGTTATCCACAAGGTCGCTGAGACCCTCGAGCGCGAAATACTCGCACTGCATGGGGATAATTACCCCGTCTGCCGCAACCAGCGCGTTCAGGGTCAGCATCGACAACGAAGGTGGGCAGTCGATCAGAATGTAATCGTAATTTTCGCGGATCGGCGCCAGCGCATTGCGCAGACGACTCTCTTTCATCTGCATTTCCAGCAGAACCACTTCACCCGCCGTCAGGTCACGGTTGGCCGGAAGCAGTTGATACCCGCCGTGTTCGGAAAACTGCATGGCCTCGCCCAGATCGCATTCGCCGATCAACAGGTCATAGACCGAATTTTCCAGATTATGTTTATCCACACCGCTGCCCATGGTCGCATTGCCCTGGGGATCGAGATCGATCAACAGCACACGGCGTTTGGTCGCGACCAGCGACGCAGCGAGGTTGATGCATGTGGTGGTCTTGCCGACCCCACCTTTCTGGTTCGCTATCGCGAATACCTTAGCCATTCTTGCTTGTGTTCCCCGTCATGCCGTGCGGCGCAGTATCAGCAGATGGCGTTGGCCTTGGCAACCCGGAACGGTCAAGGCTTGTGCGCTATCGAGGTGAAAATCCGAGGGCAATGCTACCAGCTCATCGTCAGGATGCAGCCCTTTCATTGCCAGCCAGCGTGTATTCACGTCGCCCATATGGCGAGTCCAGCCCGTGAAGTCTTCAAGGCTGCTGAATGCCCGGGAAATGATCCCGTCGAACGGCGCATCAGGCTGATAGTTTTCTGCACGGCTGTGGATAACTTCAAGATTATCCAGTTTCAGCTCCAGTTTGACCTGTGTCTGAAACCGGGTCTTCTTGCCGTTGCTGTCCAGCAGCGCCACTTTGCGCTCCGGAAACAGGATGGCCATGGGAATGCCAGGCATCCCACCGCCGCTGCCGACGTCGATCCAGCGTGTACCTTCGATGAAGGGCACCACACTGAGACTGTCGAGCAGATGCCTCGATACCATTTCGTCCGGGTTACGGACCGCAGTCAGGTTGTAGGCCTTGTTCCACTTGATCAACAACGCCAGATACGCCAGCAATTGCTCGTGCTGCGCCGGACTGAGGTCGATTCCCAATTCCCGGGCACCGGTGGATAACTCTTGGGCGTGTTGCGGGGTGACCATAGAACTCAAGCGCTTTGCTCCAACTGACGGCCCGCGCCGCGTTTTTTCAAATGAATCATCAACAGCGAAATAGCCGCCGGCGTAACGCCAGGAATGCGCGAAGCCTGTCCGAGTGTTTCTGGCCGAGTTATCCCCAGCTTGCTCTGGATTTCTTTCGACAGGCCGGATATCGCGGCGTAATCGATGTCTTCCGGCAGACGCGTGTCTTCACTGGCGCGCAGACGGGCGATTTCGTCCTGCTGGCGGTCAATGTAACCGGCGTATTTTGTCTTGATCTCGACCTGCTCGGCTACCTGAGGGTCAGTGCAGCCCTGCCCGGTAAGGGCAATCAGACTGGCATAGTCGATTTCCGGACGGGTCAGCAGGTTGAGCAGATTGTATTCGTGGGTCAGCGGCGTGCCAAAGTGCTCTGCAATCGCATCGCCCTGCGCGGTACCCGGGCGCACCCAGGTACTTTTCAAGCGCTGTTCTTCCAGCTCGATGCTTTCGCGTTTGGTGCAGAACGCAGCCCAGCGGGCATCGTCGACCAGACCCAGTTCGCGGCCTTTTTCGGTGAGTCGCAGGTCCGCGTTGTCTTCACGCAGGATCAACCGGTATTCGGCCCTGGACGTGAACATCCGGTAAGGCTCTTGCGTACCGAGCGTGATCAGGTCATCGACCAGAACCCCGATATACGCTTCATCCCGACGCGGGCACCAGCTGTCGCGACCTTGAGCGCGCAGTGCAGCATTGGTCCCGGCCAGCAAACCCTGGGCACCGGCCTCTTCGTAACCGGTTGTGCCGTTGATCTGACCGGCAAAGAACAAACCACCGATGACCTTGGTTTCCAGGCTGTATTTCAGATCACGCGGGTCGAAATAATCGTATTCGATGGCGTAACCAGGACGAACGATGTGTGCATTCTCCATGCCGCGAATCGACTGGACGATCTGCAGTTGCACGTCAAATGGCAACGACGTGGAGATACTGTTCGGATAAAGCTCGTGCGTGGTCAACCCCTCTGGTTCGATGAAGACCTGATGGCTTTCCTTGTCGGCAAACCGATGAATCTTGTCCTCGATCGAAGGGCAGTAGCGCGGGCCAATCCCCTCGATCACGCCGGAATACATTGGCGATCGATCAAGGTTGGACGCAATGATTTCGTGAGTCCGGGCGTTGGTGTGGGTAATCCAGCAACTGACCTGCGGCGGATGTTGTTCTTTGGAGCCCAGGAACGACATGACAGGAATGGGTGTGTCACCTGGTTGCTCGGTCATCACCGAAAAATCCACAGAACGTCCGTCAATCCGTGGCGGGGTCCCGGTTTTCAGGCGACCGACGCGCAGCGGCAGTTCACGCAGTCTTTGCGCCAGTGCGATCGAAGGAGGATCACCTGCCCGACCGCCCGAATAATTTTGCATACCGATGTGGATAAGTCCGCCAATGAACGTACCTGTGGTCAACACCACTGAATCGGCAAATATGCGCATACCCATCTGGGTCACGACGCCGCGCACCTGGTCCTGTTCGACGATCAGGTCATCACAGGCTTGCTGAAATATACACAGGTTCGGCTGATTTTCCAGGGTTTCGCGGATGGCTGCCTTGTACAGCACGCGATCTGCCTGAGCACGAGTAGCCCGTACAGCCGGGCCCTTGCGACTGTTCAGCACACGGAACTGGATGCCACCCTTGTCAGTAGCCATGGCCATCGCACCGCCAAGGGCGTCGATTTCCTTGACCAGGTGACTTTTGCCAATGCCACCGATGGCCGGGTTGCAGCTCATCTGGCCGAGCGTTTCCACGTTGTGCGTCAGCAGCAGGGTTTTGACACCCATGCGCGCCGACGCCAGTGCGGCCTCGGTACCGGCATGACCGCCACCGATGACGATCACTTCAAAACGGGAAGGGAAATCCACCACGCACCTCGTGCCTGTTGTCGATGAGAAATTGGGATAGCTGACAAGTATAGGGACTTAACCTACCTGAATGAAACCCGTTGGACAAAATTTAACCAGCTGTGGAAAACTCACGAATAAAGAAAATAAAAAAGGAAAGAAAGTTTATAAAGCCTTGTTTTTATGTTTATTCTAACTGAGCATGATTTCTGTGGATAGATCTCTACAAGCCTTTATATTCAATGTGTACAGAGAATCAAAAGTCTGTGTTCATGTAGGGATGAGAGGGTTGGATAACCGACTTGAGCCTGTTGATAAGATAGCCACTTGTCCACAGGGCAGTTTATATTCAGGTTTGCACCCTGCTTACCCACCGAGCTGAAGGGCAGTTATTCACAGGGCTTAATCCGCATAAAAACGCCCAGTCAGCAAAAATCAGGCGCAGAAAATCGCTTCGCCCAGGATTTTTGTTCGGCAAATTCAGCATGTGGGGAACGGTAGTGGGGAAATGGCAGACCGTGTGGATAACGACGCGACTAAAAAAGCGTCTTGTGACGCCTGAAGGCATGACCCAGTGCGGGTCATGCCTGACGTCATTCAGCTGTAGTCACTTGCCAATGCAGAAGCTGGAGAAGATTCTGCCAAGCAAGTCGTCGGAGCTGAATGCGCCGGTAATCTCGCCAAGCGCTTGTTGTGCCTGACGGAGGTCTTCGGCCAGTAGCTCTCCAGCGCCTGCCAGGGTGAGTTGAGCCCTGCCGTGCTCCAGCGAGTCGCTGGCATGGCGCAGTGCCTCAAGGTGGCGTCGACGTGCGCTAAAGCTGCTCTCCGAGGTTTGCTCATAGCCCATGCAGGCCTTGAGGTGCTCACGCAGCAGTTCAAGCCCCGCGCCCCCTGACCTGGCGCTCAGGCTGATAGTGACGTGGCCATCTACGCTGATTTGCAGATCGACGGGGTCTCCACTCAAATCTGCCTTGTTACGGATCAGAGTGACTTTCGACGGGGCCGGACGTTGCTCAAGGAACTCCGGCCACAGAGCAAACGGGTCGGCAGCCTCGGGTGCCGTTGCATCCACAACCAGCAGAATCCGGTCAGCTTCACCGATGGCCTTGAGTGCGCGCTGCACGCCGATCATTTCCACCTGATCCTGGGTATCACGCAGACCTGCTGTGTCGACGACGTGCAACGGCATTCCATCGATGTGGATATGTTCACGCAACACATCGCGCGTAGTGCCGGCAATCTCGGTGACGATGGCCGCTTCTCTGCCCGCCAAGGCATTCAGCAAGCTGGATTTGCCCGCATTGGGACGCCCGGCAATCACAACGGTCATCCCGTCGCGTAACAAGGCACCCTGCCCCGCTTCACGCAGCACTGTGGATAACTCGGCACGTACGTCATCGAGCATGTTCAGGACATGGCCATCGGCAAGGAAGTCGATTTCCTCCTCGGGGAAGTCGATTGCAGCTTCCACATAGATGCGCAAGCTGATCAACTTCTCGGTCAAGTTATCCACACGCCGCGAAAAAGCGCCCTGCAACGAGCGCAGTGCATTGCGCGCTGCCTGTGCAGAACTTGCCTCAATCAAGTCAGCGATGGCTTCTGCCTGGGCAAGATCGAGTTTGTCATTGAGGAACGCACGCTCACTGAATTCTCCCGGCCGTGCCAGGCGGCTACCCAATTGCAGACAGCGCTGCAGCAGCATGTCCAGAA
This sequence comes from Pseudomonas amygdali, assembly GCF_002699855.1. Lineage (GTDB taxonomy): Bacteria > Pseudomonadota > Gammaproteobacteria > Pseudomonadales > Pseudomonadaceae > Aquipseudomonas > Aquipseudomonas amygdali. The sequence continues at coordinate 22,182 of NZ_LKBW01000287.1, forward strand.
CGATGGGGCCGCCGTGGCCCTGAAGCTCAAGTACGTCTTCGCCGGTGAATGAGTTGGGCCCCGGAAAATATAGCGCGATCCCTTCATCGAGGGTCTGTCCGGCTTCGTCGACAAAAGGCCCGTAATGGGCAAACCGTGGCTTTGGCGTCCGGCCAATAATGGCTTCAGCAGCCTTGCTGGCCAAAGGACCTGACACCCGGACGATACCGACACCACCACGCCCTTGGGCTGTGGCGATGGCGGCAATGGTTTCACGAGGAACGTTCATGCTCCGGCTCCCGGACAAATGACGGATAGCAAAACGCCCCACGAGGGGGCGTCTTGTAGAACTTATTCACAGGTTAGATCAGGCAGCTGCTTTCTTGGTAGCCGCTTCGATCTTGCGAGTGATGTAAGCCTGCTGAGCGATCGACAGGGTGTTGTTCACAACCCAGTACAGAACCAGACCGGCAGGGAACCACAGGAAGAAGAACGTGAAAATGATTGGCATCATTTTCATGACCTTGGCCTGCATTGGGTCCGGCGGAGTCGGGTTCAGACGCTGCTGGATGAACATCGTCGCGCCCATGATGATCGGCAGGATGAAGAACGGGTCCTTGATCGACAGGTCGGTTATCCACAGGATCCAGGGAGCCTGACGCATTTCCACACTTTCCAGGAGTACCCAGTACAGCGAAAGGAAAACCGGCATCTGGACAAGAATCGGCAAGCATCCACCCAGCGGGTTGATCTTTTCTTTCTTGTACAGCTCCATCATTGCCTGGGACATCTTCTGGCGATCATCGCCATGTTGTTCCTTCAGCAGTGCAAGCTTGGGAGCCACGGCGCGCATGCGTGCCATCGACTTGTAGCTGGCTGCGGACAACGGGAAGAACAGGCCTTTGATCAGCATGGTCAGAACAATGATCGACCAGCCCCAGTTACCGAGAATGGCGTGGATATGTTGCAGCAGCCAGAAGATAGGCTGGGCAATGAACCACAGGAAACCATAATCGACGGTCAGCTCCAGACCTGGGGATAACTCTTTGAGTACCGCCTGGCTTTTTGGACCTGCATACAGGGTAGCGCTGGTTTCACCTTGTGCACCGGGTGCAACCGACAGAGTCGGGCTGGTGAAGCCGATGATGTAGTTGCCCTGGCTGTCTTTGCGGGTCTGAACAGCGTTGGTGGCGTTGTGATCCGGAATCCACGCAGTCACGAAGTAGTGCTGCAGCCATGCCACCCAACCGCCCTGGACAGTTTCCTTGACCTGACCCTTGTCGATATCTTTCATCGACACTTTCTTGTATGGCTCGGCCGCAGTCCACAGGGCAGCACCCAGATAGGTGGCTGTACCGGTAGCAGTCGTCGAAGAAGGATCGGAGCTGGCATCACGCTTCAATTGCGCGAACAGATTACCGGCCCAGGGTTGTGCGCTCTGGTTATCCACAACGTAGGTCATGACCAGATCGTACAGACCGCGCTTGAAGGTGAAGCGCTTGATGTAGTTGACGCCGTTTTCCGAGAACTTCAGATCCACGACCATCGTGTCCTGGCCGTCAGCCAGTTGATAAGTCTTTTGTGTGGAGGTGTAAACCGGACGACCGGCAGCGCGTGCATCAGGACCATTGGTCCCGGTCAGGCCGCTTTGTGCCAGAAAAGTACGCTCGCCGCCGTTGTCGAACAACTGAAACGGAACGTCAGGACGATCCTGACGACGCGGGTACAGGGGCAAACGAAGCTGAACGACGTCGCCACCCACCGGATCGATCGCCAGATCGAGCACATCGGTCTTGACGTGGATAAGGTCTTTGCTGGCTACGGCCGGAGTTTCAAGAGGTGCTGCAGCCGTATTGGCCGTAGCGCTTGCGCTTGGAACATCGGCACTTGCAGAACTAGTACCAGCAGCCGTATCCGGAATACCCGGTGCGGTGGTGCTGGCTGCAACATTCTGGGTCGGCATGGCAGCCTGGCCATAGTCTTGGTTCCATTTCAGAACCCCGACGTAGGTCACGATTGCCAGGGCGACGATCAGGATCGTGCGTTTAATATCCATGATTACTCGGCCATCGAAGAAGAACGGGAGGTGGGGACAGCTGGAACCGGGTCATAACCACCGGGATTCCATGGGTGACAGCGACCCAGGCGACGAATTGACAGCCAGCCACCGCGCAAAAGGCCATGATTTTCGATGGCTTCATACGCGTAGCAGGAGCAACTGGGGTAGAAACGACAGTGACTGGCCATCAGCGGGCTAATGGCATAGCGATAAAACTGGATCGGAACGAGTGCCAGTTTACGCATCTGGACTGTCTACCCCTGCAGGTTCGGATTTTTCTTGCGGAATGGGTCGGCTACGCGCCAGACGTTTCCAGAGCTTGCCGAAATGCTGAATCAGTTCAGGGTTTTCTACGTCACCCAAACCTTTACGCGCGACGATAACGATATCCCAACCGACCAAACTGTCTTGGTGTTGGCGAAATGATTCGCGCATCAGGCGTTTCAAGCGATTGCGCTCGACGGAGAGCTTGACGCTCTTTTTACCTATCACCAGCCCCAGGCGGGGATGATCAAGGTCGTTGTTGCGCGCAAGGAGCAGGAGATTTTTCCCCGGAACCTTGCCGGTAGGGGAGTCAAAGACTGCCTTGAAATGCCGGGGAGTCAGCAAACGCTTTTCCCGACTGAAGTCTCGACTCACCTCCTGTGCCGATTTATCAAACTGCCAGACGCTTACGGCCTTTGGCACGACGACGCGAAAGGACTGCGCGGCCGTTTTTGGTGGCCATGCGTGCACGGAAACCGTGGGTGCGGGCGCGCTTGATAGTGCTGGGTTGGAAAGTACGTTTCATGGCGTGTTACCTGGTTCGTCCACTACGGGCCGGAATGGCCCCCGTTTTAAGAGACCGGGGATTCTAGAGAAAGCAGGCCCGCAGGTCAATTTCCAACCAGCTTTTCTTCATACGCGTCTTTTATAGGTAATTTCCCGCTGGCACTCGATTTGGAGCAGTCGGGCTCGTATCAGTTATAGAAATAAAAAGAAGAGAGTATTTAAAGCTTCTTTATAAAGCTTATAGCTCTTACGTAGCCGTTTTCTGTGGATAACATCCTATAGCCCTTGTAATTCAATGTGTACAGCGAAAAGAAAGGTTGTCCAGAAGCGGTGCTTTGCCTGTGCCACACGTTCGGAAAAGCTGTGCATGGAATGCGGTTTTATCCACAGGCGAGTTATGCACAGAGTTTAGCCCTGACTTATGCAATGGGCTGAAGATGGGTTATCCACAGAGCTCACGATTTGACCGTTTGTCGTGTGACCACTGCATAAATCGTTGATTTATAGCTGCCTGTGAGCAACCTACATGTGGATAAGTCGTCTGCGGAACGTTACAATGGCGGCTGTTTTTGCCTCACCGGCTTTCAACTCAGGGGATATCCGTGTCAGTGGAACTTTGGCAGCAGTGCGTGGAGCTTTTGCGCGATGAGCTGCCTGCCCAGCAATTCAACACTTGGATCCGTCCGCTACAGGTCGAAGCCGAAGGCGACGAGTTGCGTGTGTACGCACCGAATCGTTTTGTTCTCGATTGGGTCAACGAAAAATACCTCGGCCGTTTGCTGGAGCTTCTTGGCGAGCATGGTCAAGGCATGGCACCTGCCCTTTCCTTATTAATAGGAAGCAAGCGCAGCTCTGCACCACGTGCCGCTCCGAATGCGCCATTAGCTGCCGCGGCGTCCCAGGCGCTGTCTGCCAATTCGGTCAGCAGCGTCTCGTCGTCTGCACCCGCCATGGCTACTCCGGCTGCTCCTGTCGCGGTGCCTGCACCGGTTCAGAACGTTGCAGCACACGACGAGCCTTCACGCGACAGCTTCGACCCAATGGCTGGTGCCAGCTCGCAACAGGCGCCCGCTCGTGCGGAGCAACGTACCGTGCAGGTCGAAGGCGCGCTCAAGCACACCAGTTACCTGAACCGCACGTTCACGTTCGAGAATTTTGTCGAGGGTAAATCCAACCAGCTGGCACGCGCTGCAGCCTGGCAGGTTGCCGATAATCCCAAGCACGGCTATAACCCGCTGTTCCTTTATGGTGGTGTAGGTCTTGGTAAAACTCACTTGATGCATGCTGTGGGTAACCACCTGCTAAAGAAGAATCCGAACGCCAAGGTTGTATACCTGCACTCGGAGCGCTTCGTCGCAGACATGGTCAAGGCCTTGCAGCTCAATGCAATCAACGAGTTCAAGCGCTTTTACCGTTCAGTCGATGCATTGCTGATCGATGACATTCAATTTTTTGCTCGCAAGGAACGTTCACAGGAAGAGTTTTTCCACACGTTCAACGCGCTGCTGGAGGGCGGGCAACAGGTCATTCTGACCAGCGACCGCTATCCGAAAGAAATCGAAGGCCTTGAAGAACGACTCAAGTCGCGTTTCGGCTGGGGTCTGACAGTTGCTGTCGAGCCTCCGGAGCTGGAAACCCGTGTGGCTATCCTCATGAAGAAAGCGGATCAGGCCAAGGTCGATCTGCCTCATGACGCTGCGTTCTTCATTGCCCAGCGGATTCGCTCCAACGTTCGAGAGCTGGAGGGCGCGCTCAAGCGTGTCATCGCTCACTCGCACTTCATGGGCCGCGACATCACCATCGAACTTATTCGCGAATCGCTGAAAGATTTGCTGGCGTTGCAGGACAAGCTGGTGAGTGTGGATAACATTCAGCGTACTGTCGCCGAGTACTACAAGATCAAGATCTCCGATCTGCTGTCCAAGCGTCGTTCCCGTTCTGTTGCCCGGCCTCGCCAGGTTGCAATGGCGCTTTCCAAGGAACTCACCAACCACAGTCTTCCGGAAATCGGTGACGTATTTGGTGGTCGGGACCATACGACTGTCTTGCACGCCTGCAGAAAGATCAACGAGCTCAAGGAATCCGATGCGGATATCCGCGAGGACTACAAGAACCTGCTGCGCACTCTGACTACGTGATAACGCCAGTGCAGCTTATTAAGGCAAGGGACTAGACCATGCATTTCACCATTCAACGCGAAGCCCTGTTGAAACCCCTGCAATTGGTCGCCGGCGTGGTAGAACGCCGCCAGACCTTGCCGGTTCTTTCCAATGTGCTTCTGGTCGTCGAAGGTCAGCAACTGTCGCTGACCGGTACGGATCTGGAAGTCGAACTGGTTGGCCGCGTTCAGCTGGAAGAGCCCGCTGAACCTGGAGAAATCACGGTTCCTGCGCGCAAGCTCATGGACATTTGCAAAAGCCTTTCCAATGACGCGCTGATCGATATCAAACTCGATGACTCCAAGCTGATCGTCAAGGCAGGTCGTAGCCGTTTTACTCTGTCCACGTTGCCTGCCAACGATTTCCCGACGGTGGAAGAAGGCCCGGGCTCGTTGACCTTCAATCTGGTGCAGAGCAAGTTGCGCCGCCTGATTGAACGCACCAGCTTTGCGATGGCCCAGCAGGATGTTCGCTACTACCTCAACGGCATGCTGCTTGAAGTGAGTGCCGGTATTTTGCGCGCCGTCGCCACTGACGGTCACCGCCTGGCGATGTGCTCGATGTCTGCCGATATCGAACATGCCGATCGTCATCAGGTGATCGTCCCGCGCAAAGGTATTCTCGAGATGGCGCGCTTCCTGACTGAGCAGGACGGCATGGTCAGCATCGTTCTGGGTCAGCATCACATCCGCGCGACTACCGGCGAGTTCACTTTCACTTCCAAACTGGTCGATGGCAAATTCCCGGATTACGAGCGCGTGTTGCCCAAAGGCGGCGACAAACTGGTGCTGGGTGACCGTCAGGCATTGCGCGAAGCGTTCAGTCGCACCGCAATTCTGTCCAACGAGAAGTACCGCGGTATCCGCCTGCAATTGGCCAATGGTCAATTGAAAATTCAGGCCAACAACCCAGAGCAGGAAGAGGCAGAGGAAGAAATCAGCGTCGAGTACAACAGCGATTCGCTGGAGATAGGTTTTAACGTGAGCTATCTGCTCGACGTGTTGGGTGTGATGACGACCGAGCAGGTACGCCTGATTCTGTCGGACTCCAATAGCAGCGCCTTGGTGCAAGAGTCGGATAACGACGATTCCGCCTACGTTGTCATGCCGATGCGTCTGTAACTTCATGTCCAGCGCAACCTAGATGTCTCTTAGTCGCGTCTCGGTCACCGGGGTGCGCAATCTGCACCCGGTGACCCTCTCCCCCTCCCCGCGTATCAATATCCTCTACGGCGCAAACGGCAGTGGCAAAACCAGTGTTCTGGAAGCCATCCACCTGCTGGGGATAGCGCGTTCGTTTCGTAGCAGTCGCCTGCTTCCTGTCATCCAGTACGAGCAGCCCTCTTGCACCGTCTTTGGACAGGTCGATCTTGCGCAAGGTGGTCACAGCAATCTCGGAGTATCACGCGACCGACAAGGCGAATTCCAGATTCGTATTGACGGGCAAAATGCGAGAAGTGCCGCTCAACTTGCTGAAATATTGCCGCTGCAACTGATCAATCCGGACAGCTTCAGATTGCTGGAAGGTGCCCCGAAGATACGCAGGCAGTTTTTGGATTGGGGAGTGTTCCACGTGGAACCTCGATTCATGGTCACTTGGCAGCGCCTGCAGAAGGCCCTCAAGCAGCGAAACTCGTGGCTTCGGCATGGTACACTTGACGCCGCTTCACAGGCGGCATGGGACCGAGAGCTGTGCTCGGCAAGTGACGAAATAGATGAATTCCGTCGCGCCTATATCAAGGCATTGAAGCCCGTTTTTGAACAGACTTTGAGCGAACTTGTTGAGCTTGAAGGTTTGACCCTGAGCTATTACCGAGGATGGGACAAGGAAAAAGAGCTGAGTACAGTGCTCGCCTCTTCCCTGCATCGTGATCAGCAAATGGGCCACACCCAGGCTGGACCACAACGAGCTGACCTACGCCTTAGATTAGGCGCTCATAACGCGGCGGATATATTGTCTCGCGGTCAGCAAAAGTTGGTGGTCTGCGCATTGCGTATTGCTCAGGGACACCTGGTCAGCCAGGTCCGTCGCGGCCAGTGTATTTACCTGGTGGATGACTTGCCCTCCGAACTGGATTACAACCATCGACGCGCGCTTTGCCGCTTGCTGGAAGAATTACGCTGCCAGGTGTTTATCACCTGTGTAGATCAAGAATTTTTGAGGGAAGGCTGGCAGACGGAAACGCCAGTCGCTTTGTTCCACGTGGAACAAGGCCTTATCACCCAGACCCACGACCATCGGGAGTGATTGCATGAGCGAAAACCAAACGTACGACTCGTCCAGCATTAAGGTGCTGAAAGGACTTGATGCCGTACGCAAGCGTCCCGGAATGTACATCGGTGATACAGACGATGGCAGCGGTCTGCACCACATGGTGTTCGAGGTGGTTGATAACTCGATCGACGAAGCATTGGCAGGCCATTGCGACGACATCAGCATCATCATCCACCCAGACGAATCTATCACCGTGCGCGACAACGGCCGCGGTATTCCGGTAGACGTGCATAAAGAAGAAGGCGTGTCGGCAGCCGAGGTCATCATGACCGTGCTCCACGCTGGCGGTAAGTTCGATGACAACTCCTACAAGGTATCCGGTGGTTTGCACGGTGTAGGTGTGTCGGTTGTTAACGCCCTTTCAGAAATTCTGTTGCTGACGGTTCGTCGCAGCGGCAAGATCTGGGAGCAGACTTACGTGCATGGTGTTCCACAGGAACCGATGAAAATCGTCGGTGAAAGTGACACCACGGGTACCCAGATCCACTTCAAGCCTTCCGCTGAAACGTTCAAGAATATCCACTTCAGCTGGGACATCCTGGCCAAGCGGATTCGCGAACTGTCCTTTCTTAACTCCGGTGTCGGCATTGTCCTCAAGGACGAACGTAGCGGTAAGGAAGAGCTGTTCAAATATGAAGGTGGTCTGCGTGCATTCGTTGAATACCTGAACACCAACAAGACGCCGGTCAATCAGGTGTTCCACTTCAATATTCAACGCGACGACGGCATTGGTGTCGAGATTGCGCTGCAGTGGAACGACAGCTTCAACGAGAACCTGCTGTGCTTCACCAACAACATTCCGCAGCGTGATGGCGGTACTCACCTGGTGGGCTTCCGTTCCGCGTTGACGCGTAACCTGAACAACTACATCGAGCAGGAAGGTCTGGCCAAGAAGCACAAGGTCGCGACTACCGGCGACGATGCGCGTGAAGGTTTGACTGCGATCATTTCGGTCAAAGTACCTGATCCGAAATTCAGCTCGCAGACTAAAGACAAACTGGTTTCGTCCGAAGTCAAAACTGCAGTGGAACAGGAGATGGGCAAGTACTTCTCCGACTTCCTGCTGGAAAACCCGAACGAAGCCAAAGCCGTCGTTGGCAAGATGATCGACGCAGCCCGTGCCCGCGAAGCAGCGCGCAAGGCTCGCGAGATGACTCGCCGCAAAGGTGCGCTGGATATCGCTGGCTTGCCGGGCAAGCTTGCCGACTGCCAAGAGAAGGACCCTGCCCTCTCCGAACTGTACCTGGTGGAAGGGGACTCTGCTGGCGGATCAGCCAAGCAGGGGCGTAACCGTAGAACCCAGGCGATCCTGCCACTCAAGGGCAAGATCCTGAACGTTGAAAAAGCGCGTTTCGACAAAATGATCTCTTCTCAGGAAGTGGGCACTTTGATCACCGCGCTGGGCTGTGGCATCGGCCGTGAAGAGTACAACATCGACAAGTTGCGGTATCACAACATCATCATCATGACCGATGCTGACGTCGACGGCTCTCACATCCGTACCCTGCTGCTGACCTTCTTCTTCCGTCAGTTGCCCGAGCTGATCGAGCGTGGCTACATCTACATCGCTCAGCCGCCGCTGTACAAGGTCAAGAAAGGCAAGCAGGAGCAGTACATCAAGGACGACGAGGCCATGGAAGAATACATGACCCAATCGGCCCTTGAAGACGCCAGCTTGCACCTCAGCGAATCGGCACCGGGCATCTCTGGTACTGCGCTGGAGAAACTGGTCAACGACTTCCGCATGGTCATGAAGACTCTCAAGCGTCTGTCGCGTCTTTATCCACAGGAACTGACCGAACACTTCGTCTACCTGCCGCCGATCACGCTGGAACAACTGTCCGACCACGAGGGCATGCAGGCCTGGCTGGCACTGTTCGACGCGCGTCTGCGTACCGGTGAGAAGTCAGGTCTGGTCTACAAGGCCAGCCTGCGCGAAGACCGTGAACGTAACGTCTGGCTGCCAGAGGTCGAACTGATCTCCCACGGCCTGTCGAACTACGTCACCTTCAACCGTGACTTCTTCGGCAGCAATGACTACAAGACCGTTACCGCTCTGGGACTGCAGATCAGCACGCTTCTGGAAGAAGGTGCCTACGTGCAACGTGGCGAGCGCAAGAAACCTGTCACCGAGTTCAAGGAAGCCCTCGCCTGGTTGATGGCCGAAAGCACCAAGCGCCACACCATCCAGCGCTACAAGGGTCTTGGTGAGATGAACCCGGACCAACTGTGGGAAACCACCATGGACCCGAGTGTGCGTCGCATGCTGAAAGTGACCATCGAAGACGCCATTGGCGCTGACCAGATCTTCAACACGCTGATGGGTGATGCGGTCGAACCACGCCGTGACTTCATCGAGAGCAATGCGCTGGCAGTGTCCAACCTGGACTTCTGATTCAGTTGTAGCTTCACAGAAAAGTTAGCCGTTATCCCGCAATGGTGATTTCGACTTGATAAGGCCAACCCCTGGGGTTGGCCTTTTTCATTTGAGGGTCTTCCAGGCCTGTCCTGCGTTGCAACGATCTCATCGACTTGATCACAATGAACATTGAAGCAATCTGCCGTTTATAGTGGCTAAAACAGTCGATCCGTATGTTTACACAGGAAACTTCAGCGCAGATGATTTCGCTGAGCGATTAACCTGATCAATATCTCAGCCGCTCAAGGCTGCACGTATCACTACGATATTGGCAGGAATAGCAAAAATGCCCGCACCTCTTATCCCCGTCGAGACCTCCCCCAAGCTTCCCTTGGAGGCAGATGTAGTTGTAATTGGCGGCGGCATAATAGGCAGCTTCACCGCCTACTACCTCGCCCTGCGCGGCATGAAGGTCGCTCTGGTTGAAAAAGGCCGTATCGGTGCCGAGCAATCGAGTCGTAATTGGGGGTGGTGCCGGCAGCAGAATCGGGATGCCCGGGAGCTGCCGATGGCAACCAAAAGCCTGGACCTGTGGGAGCAGTTTGCCAAGCAGAGCGGCGAGCAGACAGGCTTCACCCGCTGTGGCCTGCTTTACTTGAGCAACGACGAGAACGAACTTGCGGGATGGGCGCGCTGGGGAGAATTTGCCCGTACTGTAGGTGTCCAGACTTACATGTTGACCGCCCAGCAGGCCGCTGAACGCGGCAAGGCTACAGGCGAGCAATGGAAGGGCGGAGTCTATGCGCCTACGGATGGTACTGCCGATCCATCTCGTGCAGCACCAGCTGTTGCGAGAGCGATCATGGCGCTTGGCGGCACCGTGCATCAAGGTTGCGCCGCTCGGGGGCTGGATGTCAACGCCAACTAAAAAGTGACCCCCTTCCGTGCTAAATCGCCAACTTAGTTTTG
>NZ_LKBW01000288.1 GCF_002699855.1 Pseudomonas amygdali
CAAAACTAAGTTGGCGATTTAGCACGGAAGGGGGTCACTTTTTAGTTGGCGTTGACAATCGCGGTCATATTGCCTTCATAGAAGATGGCACTCGTACGTTCAAGTGCTGACTAAGCTGTAGACCGGGCGCGAGGCGCGGTCTACTGACATGGACAGGACATGAACGAAACCACGTTGCAATACAAAACCCTCATTATGCTATTGGTGCTGGTCACCATTGCCTTCATATGGATTCTGCTGCCGTTTTACGGCGCAGTATTCTGGGCGGTCATTCTCGGGATCATCTTTGCGCCTGTGCAGCGCAGGTTGCAGATCAAGTTCAACTGGTCACGCAACCTTACCTCCCTGTGCACCCTGACAATCTGTCTGGTGATTGCGATTCTGCCAGTGATCGTCATCAGCGCCTTGCTGGTTCAGGAGGGCACCACGCTGTACAAGAATGTCGAGACCGGGCAACTGGATATCGCCGGTTATCTCGCCGAGTTCAAGGATCTGCTGCCGCACTCGATTCAGGCACTGCTCGACCGTCTGGGCATGGGCGATCTTGAAGGATTGCGCGACAAGATCACCAAAGGGGCAATGCAGGGCAGTCAGTATCTGGCGACTCAAGCGTTCAGCTTCGGGCAGGGCACCTTCGATTTCGTGGTGAGCGTGTTCATCATGTTGTACCTGCTGTACTTCTTCCTGCGAGATGGGCAGGAGTTGGTACGCAAGATACGTACGGCCTTTCCGTTGGGCGAACAGCAGAAGCGTCGTCTGCAACTCAAGTTCACTCGAGTGGTACGTGCCACGGTCAAGGGCAACGTCGTGGTCGCGGTAACGCAAGGTGCGCTGGGCGGTTTTATCTTCTGGGCGCTGGACATCCCGAGTGCGTTGCTGTGGGCGGTGATCATGGCCTTCCTGTCGCTGTTGCCCGCTGTAGGGGCGGGGATTGTCTGGGCGCCAGTGGCTGTCTACTTCCTGCTCAGTGGCATGATCTGGCAAGGTGTAGTGCTGGGGTTGTTCGGTGTTTTCGTGATCGGTCTGGTGGATAACGTGCTGCGTCCGATCCTGGTGGGCAAGGACACGAAAATGCCGGACTACCTGATCCTGATTTCAACGCTGGGTGGTATGTCGGTCTTTGGTCTGAACGGCTTTGTGATAGGGCCTCTGGTGGCTGCGCTGTTCATCTCCAGCTGGGGTTTGTTCAGCGGTGCCAAGAAGCCGATGAAGCTGCCGGGCTAGTTTTCCAGAGACAAAAAAAACCCTGCTGAATGGCAGGGTTTTTTGTTTCTGGATGATCAGCCTGCTACATGCAGACCGGCATTGACCACCAGATCGAGCAGCGGTTGCGGGTACACACCCAGCACGAATGTCAGGATCGCGACGGCCAGCAGCATAACGCCGCCAGTGCGCTGCGCCCAGTTGATCGCTGCATCGTGGCGTGGAAGCTTGTTGTCGACCAGATACATGGTGACCATCACTCTCAGGTAATAGAACACGCCAATGGCGCTACCGATCACCAGTGCTCCGATAAGCCACCACAGTTGCGACTCGACACCGGTGGCAATGATGTAGAACTTGCCGATGAAGCCTGCGGTAAGCGGGATACCTGCCAGCGACAGCATCATCAGGGTCATGACTGCCGTCAGGTACGGACGACGCCAGAACAGCCCGCGGTATTCGAACATCGCATCGGCATCACGTCCGCTGTAAGGCGAAGACATCATGGTGATCACACCGAAGCTGCCTAGCGAGGTCAGCACGTAAGTTGCCAGATAGACACCAATCGCCTCGACCGCCATGCCTTTGCTGGCCACCAGCGCAATCATCAGGTAACCGAAGTGGGCGATGGAGGAGTAGCCCAGCAGACGCTTGAGGTTGGTCTGAGTCAGCGCCAACAGGTTGCCGACCAGGATCGACGCTACGGCGATGACTGCCAGCACGTCATGCAGTACGCCACTGCTGGCTGCCGGTGAAATCTGGAACAGACGCACCAGCACGGCAAACACTGCCACCTTGCTGGCCGTAGCCAGGAAGGCCGCTACCGGCGCAGGAGCGCCTTCGTAGACGTCCGGTGTCCACAGGTGGAAAGGCACCAGCGACAGTTTGAATGCAAGGCCCACAACCATCATGCCCAGACCCAGGCTGGCAATCGGGCTTGGCATCCCTGTCGTGGCAATGGCTTTACCAATGCCCTCGAAGCTCAGCGAGCCGGCTTCTGCGTACAGCAGCGCCATGCCGAACAGCAGGAACGCTGAACCTGCAGCCGATAGCACCATGTACTTGATGCCGCCTTCCAGCGAACGCTTGTTGAAGAAGGCATACGCCACCAGACCGTAGACCGGCACCGACAGCAGTTCCAGGCCGATGAACAGGCCCGCCAGATGCTGAGCACTGACCAGCACCAGACCACCGGCAGCTGCCAGCAGGATCAGCAGGTAAAGCTCTTCACGATTGCCTGGATAACCTGCCTTGCCGTCACCCAGATAGGCGTGTGCCATGGTCACACAGGCCAGGGTAGAGGCAAGGATGATTGCCATGTAAAGGCAGGCAAAGTTATCGATGTGCAGCAGTGGTGTCACGACCAGTGGGGCAACTTTCAGTGCCGGATAGATCGACAGCAGGGCCAGGTTGAGACCTGCTACTGAAAGCAGGAACGTTTGCGAGTGATTGCGGCGCCATGCGATCGCCAGCATCACCACTACAACGGTGAGGCTGGTGATCAGCAGTGGCGCAAGCGCAATAAAGTGTTGAATCGTCAGGTCCATAGCGCTCTTACCGGGCCGAAGCGAGTTGAGTGAAGGCAGTGCCTAGCCATTGCTGCACGCCGTGCATGGTCGCTGCCGATGTGTCGAGGAACGGCTGCGGGAAAACCCCGAGCACGACCAGCAACACCGCAAGGCCCAGCACCATGATCATTTCACGTCCGTCCATGCCCTTCAGAACCTCGTCGGACTTCGACGGGCCGAAGTAGGCGCGGTGGATCATGATCAGCGAGTAGACAGAGCCGAACACCAGGCCGGAGGTAGCGATCGCCGTGATCCATGGTGAGCTGGCGAAGCTGCCCAGCAGAATCAGGAACTCACCTACGAAGTTACCAGTGCCCGGCAGACCCAGAGAGGCGGCGGCAAAGAACAGGCTGATGGCCGGGATGTAGGCGATACGCGACCACAGGCCGCCCATCTCGCGCATGTCACGAGTATGCAGGCGCTCGTACAGCTGACCACTGAGAATGAACAGTGCCGCAGCCGACAGGCCGTGGGCGATCATCTGGATCAGTACGCCTTGCAGCGCTTGCTGGCTGCCGGAGTAGATGCCGATCAGTACAAAGCCCATGTGCGAGACGCTGGAGAACGCGATCAGGCGCTTGATATCGGTCTGGGCAAACGCCAGGAAAGCGCCGTAGAAGATACCGACCAGGCCCAGCGTCATTGCAATCGGTGCGAACTCGGCCGATGCGTTGGGGAACAGCGGAAGGGCAAAGCGCAGCAGACCGTAAGCCGCCGTCTTCAGCAGGATACCCGCCAGGTCGACGGAGCCTGCAGTCGGTGCCTGGGCATGCGCATCCGGCAGCCAGGAGTGCAACGGCACAACCGGCAGCTTCACGGCAAAGGCAATAAAGAAGCCCAGCATCAGGATATATTCGGTACCCGGTGCCAGTTTGGTCTTCAGCAGGTCGGCGTAGGCAAAGGTGATCACGCCGGTCTGATTGAAGTGCACCAGCACCAGACCCAGGATCGCCACCAGCATGATCAGGCCGCTGGCCTGAGTGAAGATGAAGAACTTGGTGGCTGCGTAGATACGGGTTTTCTTCCCATCCGAAGAACTGTGACCCCAGAGCGCGATGAGGAAATACATCGGCACCAGCATCATTTCCCAGAAGAAGAAGAACATGAACAGGTCGATGGCCAGGAACACGCCGACCACACCGCCCAGAATCCACATCAGGTTCAGGTGGAAGAAGCCTACCTTGCGCTGGATTTCCTTCCACGAGCACAGTACCGACAACACGCCGAGCAGGCCGGTCAGCAGGATCATCAGCAAAGACAGGCCATCGAGTGCCAGATGCACGTCGATGCCGAAGCGGGTGATCCACGGGTGGTGGAATTCCAGGGTCCAGGTCGGATCGGCACCCGGCACCGGCGCGTAGCCGAAGTTGCCGGTAGCCCACAGCCAGAGGCCGAGAACCAGTTCCAGGGTCATTGTCAGCAACGCAATCCAGCGCGGCAGGGTAGAGCCGAAGCGCTCACCTAGCCAGCACAGCAGGCCGCCTATGAAGGGGATCAGGATTAGCCAGGGCAGAATCATGACGGGCTCAATTCCTTTCGCAAATTCGCAAGGTTCATATCAGATCGCAACCAGAACGACGGCACCGAGTACCAGAACGGCACCCACGGCGATCGAGGCAGCATACCAACGCAACTGGCCGGTCTCGGTGCGGCTCATGGTGTCATGACCGCCTTTGACCAGACGTGGGATCAAGCCGATGGTGCGGTCGAACGGATCACTACGCAGTACATGGCTGATTGCCAGATACGGCTTGACGAACAGCTTGTCGTAGATCCAGTCGAAGCCCCATGCCGCGAACCACCAGGCCGAGAGGAAACGGCCCGGAGCGCTGTTGGCGATAGCCGTCGCCAGGCGGCGCTTGCCGAGAAACAGCAGCGCTGCCAGCAGGATACCGGCCAGGGCGATGGCGCCAGAGGCGATTTCCAGACTGTGTTTGGCTTCGCCACCGGCATGGCCGACGCTCTGCGGTAGAACACCTGCCAGTGGCGGGGTGATCAGCGCGCCAATGAACGTCGACAGCACGATCAGTACCGACAGCGGCAACCAGTGAGCAATACCGTGACCTGCGTGTGCTTCGGTCTTGGCTTCACCGTGGAACGCGATGAAGATCAGACGGAAGGTGTACAGCGACGTCATGAACGCGCCCACCAGACCGGCATACAACAGGCCATTGTTACCGCTGGCGAATGCTTCCCAGAGAATTTCATCCTTCGAGTAGAAGCCTGCCGTCAACAGCGGCAGGGCAGCCAGTGCTGCACCGCCGACGATGAAGCTGGCGTAGGCCAATGGCAGTTTCTTCCACAGGCCGCCCATCTTGAAGATGTTCTGCTCGTGATGGCACGCAACGATCACCGCACCGGAAGCAAGGAACAGCAGCGCCTTGAAGAAGGCGTGTGTCATCAGGTGGAAAATCGCGCCTTCCCATGCGCCTACGCCCAATGCCAGGAACATGTAGCCGATCTGGCTCATGGTCGAGTAGGCGAGGATACGCTTGATGTCGGTCTGTACCAGCGCTGCGAAACCCGCCAGAACCAGCGTGACGCCGCCGACAATGCCTACCAGATGCAGTATGTCCGGTGCCAGTGCGAACAGGCCGTGAGTCCGCGCAATCAGGTAGACGCCCGCGGTAACCATGGTTGCTGCGTGAATCAGTGCCGAAACCGGTGTAGGACCGGCCATCGCATCTGCCAGCCAGGTTTGCAGTGGCAGTTGTGCCGATTTACCGACAGCACCGCCCAGCAGCATCAACGTTGCCAGCACGATCCAGAAATCGCCGACTTTGAAGTGCTCCGGTGCCTTGACCAGCAACTCCTGCACATTGAGCGTACCCAATTGCTGAAACAGGATGAACAGGCCGATGGCCATGAACACGTCGCCGATACGCGTAACGATAAATGCCTTGAGTGCTGCGTTGCCGTTGTTACGGTTGCTGTAATAGAAACCGATCAACAGGTAGCTGCACAGGCCCACACCTTCCCAACCGAAGTAGAGGAACAGCAGGTTGTCGCCCAGAACAAGGAACAACATGCTGGCAATGAACAGGTTGGTGTAGGAGAAGAAGCGCGAGTAGCCCGCTTCACCGCGCATGTACCAGGACGCAAACAGGTGAATCAGGAAACCGACGCCAACCACTACGCCCAGCATCGTGACGGACAGACCGTCCAGATACAGCGCGAAGTTGGGTTGCAAGCCATCAACGTCCATCCAGCGCCACAGCACCTGGGTGTAGTGACCACCTTCCGGTGGTGCAACGTTGAACTGCCAGATGACCCAGGCCGTGACAATGGCTGACAGGCCGATAGAGCCGACGCCAATCAGCGCCGCGAGGTTTTCCGAGATGCGTCCGCGAGAGAACGACAGCAACAGAAAGCCGATGAGGGGGAATACGAAAGTCAGAAAGAGAAGATTCATCCGCGCATCTCGCTGGCAGCATCGATATCGAGAGTGTGGAAGCGGCGATACAGTTGCATAAGGATCGCCAGGCCGATACTGGCCTCGGCTGCCGCAAGGCTGATCACCAGGATGAACATGACCTGCCCATCCGGTTGCGCCCAACGACTGCCGGCAACTACGAACGCCAGTGCAGAGGCGTTCATCATGATTTCCAGACTCATCAAAACGAAGAGAATGTTACGGCGCACCATCAGGCCGACCAGACCCAGGCAGAACAGGACCCCGGCGACCGCCAGACCGTGCTCAAGAGGGATAGCATTCATTGGCTTGGCTCCTTGGCCTCGTTGCGGCCCAGATGGAATGCCGTGACGGCTGCAGCAAGCAGCAGCATCGAGGCGAGTTCCACCACCAGCAGATAAGGCCCGAACAGGCTGATGCCGACCGCCTTGGCGTCGACTGTGGTGTGACCGATTGCAGCGCCGGTTGGATTGGCGAACAGTACGTACAGTAACTCGGCCAGCAACAGCGTGCCGAGAATCACCGGACCAATCCAGATGCCGGGTTTGAGCCATGCACGCTCTTGCTGAACCGAGGCTGGGCCGAGGTTCAGCATCATCACCACAAACACGAACAGGACCATGATCGCGCCCGCATAGGCAATGACTTCCAACACACCGGCAAACGGCGCACCGAGGCTGAAAAAAGTCATGGCCACAGCGATCAGCGAGATGATCAGGTAGAGCAGGGCATGCACCGGATTCGTGTTGGTGATCACCCGCAGGGTGGACACAACAGCGATACCGGATGCGAAGTAGAAAGCGAATTCCATCTTTACTTCCTTAAGGCAGCAAGCTCTTGACGTTGATCGGCTCGGCTTCATTCTGTGCGGAGCCCTTGGGCTTGCCGCCGATGGCCATACCGGCAACGCGATAGAAGTTGTAGTCAGGGTTCTTGCCGGGACCGGAGATCAGCAGATCTTCCTTCTCGTACACCAGATCCTGACGCTTGAAGTCGGCCATCTCGAAGTCCGGTGTAAGCTGGATTGCGGTAGTCGGACACGCTTCTTCACACAGGCCGCAGAAAATGCAGCGCGAGAAGTTGATGCGGAAAAAGTCCGGGTACCAGCGTCCGTCCTCTGTCTCGGCCTTCTGCAGCGAAATACAGCCGACCGGGCATGCCACTGCACACAGGTTGCAGGCTACGCAGCGCTCTTCGCCGTCGGGATCGCGGGTCAGAACGATGCGGCCACGGTAGCGGGGCGGCAGATATACCTGTTCTTCGGGGTATTGCAGGGTGTCGCGTTTGCGGAAGCCGTGGCCGAAGACCATGACCAGGCTGCGCAACTGGGTACCTGTACCCTTAACGATGTCACCAATATATTTGAACATGGGTCAAATCCTCACTGAACCGAGCCTGCCGGTGTGTTCAACAACACAATCGCAGCAGTCACCAGCAAATTGATCAGGGTCAGCGGCAGACAGAACTTCCAGCTGAAATCCATGACCTGGTCATAACGCGGGCGCGGGATGGAAGCGCGCAGCAGAATGAACAGCATGATGAAGAACGCGGTTTTAAAGGCGAACCAGAAGAATGCCAGCGATGGCAGAATGTCGAACGGGCCGTGCCAGCCACCGAAGAACAGCGTGACCAGCAGCGCCGAGATCAAGATGATCCCGATGTATTCGCCCACGAAGAACATGCCCCATTTCATGCCGGCATATTCAATGTGGTAGCCGTCAGCCAGTTCCTGCTCGGCTTCCGGTTGGTCGAACGGGTGGCGGTGAGTCACCGCAACACCCGCGATGAAGAACGTACAAAAGCCGAAGAACTGCGGAATGATGAACCACAGGTTCTGCGCCTGATATTCAACGATGTCGCGCATATTGAACGAACCGACCTGAACCACGATGCCCATCAGCGCAAGGCCCATGAACACTTCGTAGGATACGGTTTGTGCCGAAGCACGCAGGCTGCCTAGCAGGGCGAACTTGTTATTACTCGACCAGCTGGCGAACAGCACCGCATACACCGACAGACCCGCCATGGCGAAGAAGAACAGCAGACCGATGTTCAGGTCCGCCA
Source organism: Pseudomonas amygdali (assembly GCF_002699855.1). Classification (GTDB taxonomy): domain Bacteria; phylum Pseudomonadota; class Gammaproteobacteria; order Pseudomonadales; family Pseudomonadaceae; genus Aquipseudomonas; species Aquipseudomonas amygdali. Next base: position 8,248 of record NZ_LKBW01000288.1, read on the forward strand.
CACCCCATGTAGGGGTAATCGGGATGACTGCAAAGGCAATCAACAAGGCGCTCATTGCAACAACGGGGGCCAGGGTGAAAATCACCTTGTCGGCGAACGGCGGATTCCAGTCTTCCTTGAAGAACATTTTCAGCATGTCGGCTGCAATCTGGAACATGCCGAACGGGCCTACTCGGTTCGGACCATAACGGTCTTGCCACCAACCCAGCAAACGACGTTCCACAAAGCTCAGCAGCGCACCGCAGACCACCACGGCCAGTAGCACGACAATGGCTTTGACGGCCGCAATGATTGCGTCGATCACATCAGGGGTAAACCAGGTCATTGCGCTGCCTCCTGCAGACCGTCAACTGACTTGCCGAAGATCGCTGGCGGAATGCCTGGCAGCCCGGACGGCAATGCCACAAGGCCCGCGCCCAGTTCTTCGCTGATGCGCAACGGCAAGGTCAGCAGTTCACCGCCAACGCTCAAGGAGAGCAGGGCACCATCGTTGACACCCAGGCGATCGGCTTCGGATTTGGCCAGCGCTACATAAGCCTGCGGGATACGTTCCTGAACCGGAGCGGCCAGAGACGATGTTTCATCGCTGCCGAACAGGTGAAAGAACGGCACGACTTTCCAGGTGCCGCGCTCTGGAGAGAACGCGCGTGGAACGCTGGAGAACCATGACAGACCGTCGCCCTGGCTTTCGATCAGGCGTGTGCCCGGATCGCCAGCGCGCAAGTGGCCACCGACTTCGTCCTGGAATTTGTTCCAGGCCTGCGGCGAGTTCCAACCCGGAGACCAGGCGAACGGCACTTGCTGACGAGGTTCGGCGGAACCTGAATAACCTTCCATGGAGAAGGAGAACGCTGTATCGATGTCTTGCGAGGTGCGCGGCTCATGCACGCTGATGTTGGCGCGCATCGCCGTGCGACCACTGTAGCGCAGTGGTTCACGAGCCAGTTTAAGGCCCTTGATCCGGAACGAGGCAGACGGCGCAGCGTTGACGATACCCGCCAGTTGCGGGGTGCTGCTGGCGCAGGCTTCGGTGACGTGATCGAGTTGCGTCCAGTCGACCGGCTTGTTCAGCAAGGTGGCGCGCAGGGCATGCAACCAGCGCCAGCCTTCGTGAACCAGAATGCTGGCATCCAGGTAGGTCGGATCGAACACCTGGAAGAAGCGCTGGGCGCGGCCTTCCTGGCTGACCAGCGTGCCGTCGCCTTCCGCGAAGCTGGCAGCTGGCAGGACCAGATGCGCACGATCACTGGTCGGGGTTTTCTGGTGGTCGGCGAGGATCACGACTTTCGCAGCGCTCAGCGCAGCGTCGACGATTTTGGCGTCTACACGGCGATACAGATCGTTTTCCAGTACCACGATGGCGTCGGCCTGACCGGAAATCACTGCTTGCAGGGCGGCATCGACAGAATCGCCACCAAACATCGCCAGACCCATGCTGTTGGCTTCCGGCACGATCAGGCTGATGGAGCCTTGCTTGTCACGCAGCTTCAAGGCCTTGGCAATGTTTGCCGCCGCCTCGATCAGCGCTGTCGAACCCAGCGAGCTGCCGGAAATGATCAGCGGTCGTTTGGCAGCCAGCAGCGCATCGGCAATGCGTTGCGCCAGTTCCAGCGCCTCGCTGTCCAGACCATCGACGGCAGGTGCGCTGGCGTCCAGTGCATGGGCAACGGCGAAACCGATGCGAGCCAGGTCGTCAGGTGCAGCGTGCACGCATTCTTCTGCGATATCGTCGAGACGAGTCTCGGCGAGGCTGGCAATGAACAGCGGGTTAAGTTCGTGCTGGCCAATGTTCTTCACGGCAGCGTCGAGCCACGGCTGGACTTTCATCGCTGCAGCCATGTCTTCGGCCTTGCCCTTGACGGCCTGACGCAGGCCCAGGGCCATACGTGCAGCTGTCTGGGTCAGGTCTTCGCCGAGCACGAAAATGGCATCGTGATCTTCGATGTCACGCAGGGTCGGGATCGGCAGCGGACTGTCGTTCAGGACCTTGAGGATCAGCCTGATACGCTCCAGCTCACCGGCTTCGATACCGCTGTAGAAATGCTCGGCTCCGACCAGTTCACGCAGTGCGTAGTTGCTTTCGAGGCTGGCGCGAGGAGAGCCGATACCGACGATGTTACGGCCGCGCAGCAGGTCCGCTGCCTTGTCCAGTGCTTCGTCAAGGCTCAGTTTGACCTGGCCTTCAGCGAGCAGTGGCTGACGTGGACGGTCTGTGCGGTTGACGTAGCCGTAGCCGAAACGGCCGCGGTCGCAGAGAAAGTACTGGTTGACCGAGCCGTTGTAGCGGTTTTCGATACGGCGCAATTCACCGTAACGCTCACCCGGGCTGATGTTGCAGCCGCTGGAGCAACCGTGGCAGATGCTTGGCGAGAACTGCATGTCCCACTTGCGGTTGTAGCGCTCGGAGTGGGTCTTGTCGGTGAACACACCGGTCGGGCAGACCTCGGTGAGGTTGCCGGAGAACTCGCTTTCCAGTGTGCCGTCTTCAACGCGACCGAAGTAAACATTGTCGTGAGCGCCGTAAACGCCCAGGTCAGTGCCGCCTGCGTAGTCTTTATAGAAACGTACGCACCGATAACAGGCGATGCAACGGTTCATCTCATGCGCGATGAACGGCCCCAGCTCCTGATTCTGGTGAGTACGTTTAGTGAAGCGATAACGGCGCTCGTTGTGGCCGGTCATCACGGTCATGTCCTGCAGGTGACAGTGACCGCCTTCTTCACAGACCGGGCAGTCGTGCGGGTGGTTGGTCATCAGCCATTCGACAACACTGGCCCGGAAGGCCTTGGACTCTTCATCTTCGATTGAGATCCAGGTGTTGTCGGTGGCTGGCGTCATGCAGGACATGACGATACGACCGCGTGTGTCGTTCTCGTCGGTGTACTGCTTGACCGCGCACTGGCGACAGGCGCCAACGCTGCCAAGGGCAGGGTGCCAGCAGAAATAAGGGATATCGAGGCCCAGCGACAGACATGCCTGTAACAGGTTGTCTGCACCATCGACTTCGAGCGCTTTGCCGTCTACGTGAATAGTAGCCATGGTTCAAAGGTCTTCGTTGGCCCGTTGTCAGCGGGCGTGGCTAATGGAATCTCGGTAGTACCCGTATCGTTCAGCCCGGAGGGCGTCAGCAGGTACGAGGACGGCAGCCCGAACAGCCGCCGACCGTTGTGTCTTGTTATGCGCCGACCACTGTCGGACTTTTGCCCGGAACGAGCGTGGCTGCGCTGGCTGGCGAGATACCGGCTTCGAACTCTGAGCGGAAATACTTGATCGCACTGCCCAAGGGTTCAACGGCGCCCGGTGCATGGGCACAGAAGGTCTTGCCAGGGCCGAGGAAATTGACCAGACCCAGCAGGGTTTCGATATCACCCGGCTGACCCTGACCGTTCTCGATGGCGCGAAGCATTTTCACGCTCCATGGCAAACCGTCGCGGCATGGCGTGCAGAAGCCGCAGGACTCCTGAGCGAAAAACTCTTCCATGTTGCGCAGCAGCGAGACCATGTTGACCGAATCGTCGACCGCCATCGCCAGACCCGTACCCATCCGGGTGCCGACCTTGGCGATACCGCCTGCATACATCTGGGCGTCCAGATGCTCAGGCAGCAGGAACCCCGTACCGGCGCCTCCGGGTTGCCAGCACTTGAGCTTGAACCCATCGCGCATGCCGCCGGCGTAGTCTTCGAACAGTTCGCGAGCCTGTACGCCAAATGGCAGCTCCCACAAACCCGGGTTTTTAACCTTGCCGGAGAAGCCCATCAGTTTGGTGCCGTGGTCCTCACTGCCTTCGCGGGCCAGCGACTTGTACCAGTCGTTGCCGTTGTTGACGATGGCGGGCACGTTGCACAGGGTTTCGACGTTGTTTACGCAGGTCGGCTTGCCCCAGACGCCTACAGCAGCAGGGAAGGGCGGCTTGGAACGCGGGTTGGCGCGGCGGCCTTCCAGCGAGTTGATCAGCGCGGTTTCTTCACCACAGATGTAACGGCCGGCTCCGGTGTGTACGAACAGTTCAAAGTCGAAGCCGGTGCCGAGGATGTTCTTGCCCAGCAGGCCGGCAGCCTTCGCTTCGGCCACGGCGCGGTTCAAGTGCTTGGCGGCCGTTACGTATTCACCACGCAGGAAGATGTAGCCACGATAGGCTTTCAACGCACGGGCACTGATCAGCATGCCCTCGACCAGCAGATGGGGCAGTTGCTCCATCAGCATGCGGTCTTTCCAGGTGTTGGGTTCCATCTCATCCGCATTGCACAGCAGATAGCGGATGTTCATGGATTCGTCTTTGGGCATCAGGCCCCATTTGACGCCGGTAGGGAAGCCCGCACCGCCGCGGCCTTTGAGGCCCGAGTCCTTGACCGACTGGACGATATCGTCAGGCGACTGTTGCGTCAGCGCCTTGCGCGCTGCTGCATAACCGTCTTTGGCCTGGTACTCGTCGAGCCAGACCGGTTCGCCGTCGTCGCGCAGACGCCAGGTCAGCGGATGGGTTTCTGCCGTGCGCGCAATGCGGTTGGCAGGGCCGAAGGAAGTGATGGTCATAGGTAACCCTCCAGCATCTTGGCAACGCCAGCAGGCTGTACATCGCCGAAAGTGTCGTCGTCGACCATCACGGCCGGCGCCTTGTCACAGTTGCCGAGGCAGCAGACCGGCAGCAAGGTGAAGCGACCGTCAGCGGTGGTCTGACCCAGGCCGATGCCCAGTGAGCTCTTGATCTCGTCGACCACGTTTTCGTGGCCGCCGATGAAGCAGACCATGCTGTTGCAGACGCGAATGATGTGACGTCCGACCGGCTGGCGGAAGATCTGGCTGTAAAAGGTTGCAACACCTTCGACGTCGCTGGCGGGGATGCCGAGCAAATCGCCGATTGCGTAGATGGCACCATCGGGCACCCATCCACGCTCTTTCTGAACGATCTTCAGGGCCTCGATGGACGCCGCACGTGGGTCTTCGTAGTGATGCATCTCGTGCTCGATGGCCGAGCGCTCGGTTTCGCTCAGGGCGAAACGGTCAGTCTGAATTAGCGGGCTATTCATGCTTAGCGGTCCACGTCGGCCATAACGAAGTCGATACTACCCAGGTACGCGATCAAGTCCGCGACCATGCTGCCTTTGATCACCGAAGGGATCTGCTGCAGGTGCGGGTAACTCGGGGTGCGGATCCGGGTACGGTAGCTCATGGTGCCGCCGTCGCTCGTCAGGTAATAGCTGTTGATACCCTTGGTCGCTTCGATCATCTGGAAGGACTCGTTGGCCGGCATGACCGGGCCCCACGAAACCTGCAGGAAGTGCGTGATCAGGGTTTCGATGTGCTGCAGGGTGCGCTCTTTCGGTGGCGGCGTGGTCAGCGGATGATCCGCCTTGTACGGGCCTTCCGGCATGTTGCGCATACACTGATCGATGATCTTGATGCTCTGGCGCATCTCTTCTACGCGGACCGAGCAGCGGTCGTAAGCGTCGCCGTTCGCGGCCAGCGGTACTTCAAACTCGAAGTTCTCGTAGCCGGAGTAAGGGCGTGCCTTGCGCAAGTCGAAATCGCAGCCTGTGGAGCGCAGGCCTGCACCGGTGACGCCCCATTCCAGGGCCTCTTTGGTGTTGTACGCGGCAACGCCCACGGTACGACCCTTGAGGATGCTGTTCTGCAGGGCAGCCTTGGTGTATTCGTCGAGGCGCTTGGGCAGCCAGTCGACGAAGTCCTTGACCAGTTTCTCCCAGCCACGAGGCAGGTCGTGGGCAACCCCGCCGATGCGATACCAGGCCGGATGCAGACGGAAACCGGTAATGGCTTCGATCACGGTGTAGGCTTTCTGGCGGTCGGTGAACGTAAAGAACACCGGCGTCATGGCACCCACGTCCTGGATGTAGGTACCCAGGAACAGCAGGTGGCTGGTGATACGGAAGAACTCGGCCATCATGATGCGGATGACGTCGACCTTTTCCGGCACCTTGATGCCTGCCAGTTTTTCGACCGAGAGTACGTAAGGCAGGTTGTTCATCACCCCGCCGAGATAATCGATGCGGTCGGTGTACGGGATGAAGCTGTGCCAGGACTGACGCTCGGCCATCTTCTCTGCACCACGATGGTGGTAGCCGATGTCCGGAACGCAGTCGACGATTTCTTCGCCATCCAGCTGCAGAATGATACGGAACGCACCGTGAGCGGAAGGGTGGTTCGGCCCGAGGTTGAGGAACATGTAGTCCTCGTTCGCGCCAGAACGTTTCATCCCCCAGTCTTCCGGACGGAAACGTGCGGCTTCCTCTTCCAGTTGCTGTTTGGCGAGTGTCAGGCTGTAGGGGTCAAATTCCGTCGCGCGGGCAGGGAAGTCCTTGCGCAGCGGGTGACCTTCCCAGGTTGGCGGCATCATGATGCGGCTTAGATGCGGGTGTCCCGGAAAGTCGATTCCGAACATGTCCCAGACTTCGCGCTCATACCAGTTGGCATTTGGCCAGATACTGGTGATGGTTGGCACACTCAGGTCGCTTTCAGACAGCGCTACCTTGATCATCACGTCGCTGTTTCGCTCGATCGACAGCAGGTGATAGAACACGGTGAAATCTGCACCGGGCAGGCCGCGACGGTTGGTACGCAGACGCTCGTCCACGCCATGCAGGTCATAGAGCATGGAGTAGGGTTTGGGAACGTTGCGCAGGAACGTCAGAATTTCAAACAGCCGGGCGCGCTCGACCCACAGCACCGGCATGCCGGTGCGGGTTGGCTGGGCAGTGAACGCCTCGGCGCCAAAACGGTTGTTCAGTTCAACGACGACGTCTTGGTCGTCAGCCTTGTAAGGCGGGATGTACAGAGCGTTGTCTGCAGTCATAGGTCTCAATCACTTCGGTCAACGTACAGAATCAACCCCGGTTCCTGTCTTTTTTATAAGAAGAACGGGCTGGATCAGACTTCGTCGGGGCTGCGCAGGTTGGTCACCTGAATACGCTGTTCGCGGCGCTGTTCCTTTTGCGACGGCATCTCGGCGCGGTATACTCCTTGATCGCCAACGACCCAGGAAAGAGGGCGACGCTCCTTGCCGATGGATTCCTGCAGCAGCATCAAGCCTTGCAGAAATGCTTCGGGGCGGGGCGGGCAGCCGGGCACGTAGACATCCACGGGAAGGAATTTGTCCACCCCCTGGACCACTGAGTAGATGTCGTACATGCCACCGGAGTTGGCACATGAACCCATGGAGATGACCCACTTGGGTTCGAGCATTTGCTCGTAGAGACGCTGGATGATCGGTGCCATCTTGATGAAGCAGGTACCGGCAATGACCATGAAATCCGCCTGCCGTGGCGACGCCCGGATGACTTCCGCACCGAAACGCGCGATATCGTGAGGGGCCGTGAAGGCGGTGGTCATTTCCACATAGCAGCACGACAGGCCGAAATTGTAGGGCCACAGGGAGTTTTTACGTCCCCAGTTGACCGCACCATTCAGCACGTCTTCCAGCTTGCCCATGTAGATGTTTTTGTGGACTTGATCTTCTAACGGATCGGAAACGGTTTCCCGTTTGCCGATGGGGTACTGCTCGTTAGGAGCGTCCGGGTCGATCCTGGTGAGATTATATTGCATCGCCAAAGCCTCATTGTTTCAGCTTCGCTTGCCGATTACGGCGACCTTCAGGAGCCCAGTCAAGAGCGCCAACCCGCCATAGGTAGACAAGACCTGCCAACAGAATTGCTATGAAAACGAGAGCTTCGACGAATCCGGTCCAGCCGCTTTCGCGAACGGACACAGACCAGGCAAAGAGAAAGAGGGCTTCGATGTCAAAGATCACGAAGAGCATCGCGACCAGATAGAATTTTGCGGAGAGCCGCAGACGCGCACTGCCGGTAGGCAGCATGCCGGATTCGAAAGGTTCGTTCTTGCTGCGGCCCCAGGCCTTGCTTCCGAGCAGGCTGGACAGGCCGAGCATGAAGGCGCAGAGGCCGACAACACCCAAAAGGAAAATGGCGAAGCCCCAGTTGTGGGCAATCAGACCTGTCGATTCGGGCATGCTGTCAGTCCTTGTTAGAGAGCAAAGGTCTCTGTGCTTGATAAAGAGTCGAGGCAGTGACGAAATGTCGCAGTGCGGTCAACGGATTGATTTTATGTGCAAACAGTTGGCAAGTAAATTTTCTACATGAAATTTATTTACGAAATTAATCGCCCGCCTTTCTTTATCAGGGCTGTAAGGCATGCCAGCCGGGCGTCAGCAAGGTTTTGGCTAATTATGTTTCTCGGTGACGAAAAGGAACGAAAGGCAATTTGAATGATAATTAATATCATTTAAATGGGCCTGCATAGTTCGCAAAAGGATAGTCGGAGCATAGTTATGCAGGGCACCGCTTATAAAGTGCGGTTTTTGTAGCATCTGTTCGTGAGCTGCACATTGTCCGAAATCAATACAGGCGCTATCTGACACAAAACACAGACCGCCCTTACGGACGGTCTGTGTTTTCAACGCGTTGCGCGGTGTCTCAGTGGAATTGCTCTTCTTCCGTCGAGCCGGTCAGTGCGGTTACCGACGATACGCCGCCCTGAATCACGGTGGTCATGTCATCGAAATACCCCGTGCCCACTTCCTGCTGGTGGGCCACGAAGGTATAGCCCTTGGCAGCATCGGCGAATTCCTGTTCCTGTAGCTTCACGTAGGCAGTCATGTCGTTGCGGGCGTAGTCGTGCGCCAGGTTGAACATGCTGTGCCACATGTTGTGAATGCCCGCCAGGGTTATGAACTGGTGCTTGTAGCCCATGGCCGAAAGTTCGCGCTGAAACTTGGCGACGGTTGCGTCGTCGAGGTTTTTCTTCCAGTTGAAGGACGGCGAGCAGTTGTAGGAAAGCAATTGGTCTGGATACTCCTTCTTGATTGCTTCGGCGAAGCGGCGTGCCTCGTCCAGATCCGGCTTGGCGGTTTCACACCAGATCAGGTCGGCATAAGGCGCGTAGGCGAGGCCGCGGGAGATTGCCTGATCCAGACCGGCACGTACTTTGTAGAAGCCCTCATGAGTCCGTTCGCCGGTCACGAACGGCTTGTCATAGGGGTCGCAATCGGAAGTCAGCAGGTCGGCAGCGTTGGCGTCGGTGCGGGCCAGAATGATCGTCGGCACACCGGCCAAGTCGGCGGCCAGGCGCGCAGCAACCAGTTTTTGAACCGCTTCCTGAGTCGGGACAAGCACTTTGCCGCCCATGTGGCCGCATTTCTTCACCGATGCCAACTGATCTTCAAAATGCACACCGGCGGCCCCCGCCTCGATCATGCTTTTCATCAGCTCGTATGCATTGAGCACGCCGCCGAATCCGGCCTCTGCGTCGGCTACTATTGGCGCGAAATAATCGATATAACCTTCGTCACCCGGAGCCTTGCCAGCTTTCCACTGGATTTGATCGGCGCGGCGGAACGAATTATTGATGCGCTTGACCACGGTTGGCACCGAGTCGACCGGGTACAGCGACTGATCCGGGTACATCGATTCGGCAGAGTTGTTGTCGGCAGCAACCTGCCAGCCGGATAGGTAGATGGCCTGAATACCGGCCTTGACCTGCTGCACGGCCTGACCGCCGGTCAGAGCGCCCATGCAGTTGACGAAGTCCTTGTCTGGCCGGAAAGACGGCCTGGCGCCTTGGGTCACCAGGTTCCACAGTTTGTCAGCGCCCAGCCGTGCAAAGGTGTGTTCGGGTTGAACCGAGCCACGCAAGCGGACCACATCGGCTGCGGAGTAAGTACGGGTCACGTTTTTCCAGCGCGGATTTTCGGCCCAGTCTTTTTCGAGAGTGGCTATTTGTTGTTCGCGTGTCAGTGCCATTTTGTAAACCCCGAGAAGTAGGTCTTGATTAGAAGTCCTGCTCCGCCAAAACGCCTCGTTCATCGAAGGCACTGTAGATGGCTGCTCGCTGCTCGGAGAGCGACAGTCAAAGGCTATTTGCGCAGCCTCCGATCAGCGGGAGCGAGGCAATCATGCCTCGGGGTATCGGGGTCCTCAAACAATTTGTAGTGCTTTTTTGATCTAACTACATAATTGCGTAATCAGACTGGTGAGTCACTAAAAGGCCCGTAGGTGCTGGGTTTCGCGCCAGCGCAGGCTACTCGAGGGTTTCGACCTTTACGCGCAAAATCATGTCGTCGCGACCCTGGGTTGAATAGCGTTGTGCAAGGCCACGCTGATCGGCAACCGATTGATCGCTATTGCTCGCCAGCGTGATCCATTCTCCGAGCCGGCCGCTGACCTGGCTATCGGTACTTTGCACTTTTATGGCATCAGCGCGCTCCTGACTCATGCGGTCATGGTTAGTGCTGATGCTCAGGTGAACGGTATCGCCGGTCACACTGGCAGTGACGTAAAAGCCCTGGGTTACATTGCGATATTCAGTATTGCTTTGGGAGTAGCCATAGGAATCCGTGGACGAGGAGGTCAGCGGAACGCTCTGGCCGATCTGGATAAGTGCTGGCGTACCTTCGCTGGTCTGCACTTGCTGAACGCCGCCCTCACGGCTGGCGGTGCCGTATTCTATGACGCGTGAGCCACTGCTGTTGCGCGTTGCGTTATCGCTGGTGTCGACGCTAATCAACAGGCGTTTCGGTGCGGTGTCGAGTTGTGTGATAAGGGTGCGAAGTTCTTCAATCTTGCGCGACTCTGCATTGACAATCAGTTGATTGCCATAAGCGCTGACGGAGCCTTCGGTACCTAGAAAGGATTTAGCTACGGGTAGCAGATCGGCACTGGTGCGGTAATTGAGCGGAACGACTTCGGTCGCTGAAAGGGCCTGAGTGCTGAATGCGATCAGCACTGAGGTGATTACCACGTTAAGCAGGTTACGGACTGGCATGATCATTCTCCGCGATAAGCGCGTAAAGCATGAGTTTGCCAGTGTATCGGCTATAGCCGGGCAAGCTGAATGGGCCGCCACAAAAACGCCCTGGCATTTTTCGTCTCGACCTGAAAAGTGTCTAGCGAAAAAGAGCAGGGCGATCATCATGTAGTGCCTTGAAAAACGCCTACATAATCAGGTTTCAGGTGTTTCGCGGCGCATTTCGACGTGCGGTAAACCGGCTTCGAGAAACTCGTCACTGACCACGGCAAACCCGAAGCGCTGGTAAAACTCGACGGCCTGCACTTGAGCGCTGAGCTTCAGCGGCTCCAGTCCACGTTGTTCGGCCTCGTGGATCACCGCACCGAGCAACGCTTCACCGACTTTCATGCCGCGCCAGTCCTTGAGAACCGACAGCCGACCGATTTCACCGTCGGGCAGCAGGCGAGCGGTGCCTACTGCGTATTCCCCTTCATAGGCGAGAAAATGCACGGCAGTCGCATCTTCAGCGTCCCACTCCAGCTCCGGTGGCACCGATTGCTCGGCGATGAATACCGAATCGCGTATGCGCCGGATGTCGGCGTTGTTTTTCTGCCATTGTGCGACAGCTACGGTGACTTTATTCATCGGCAAATCCCAGACTTCCTTGTTTTACGAGTTCGCAAAGCAGATTGCGTCCATCGTCATCGGCCAACCATTGGCCGAGGTTTTCACTGTGCAATGCGTCGGCGGCACAGATCAGTTTAAGCAATTCGCGCAGACTGCCCGGCAACAGGCGGCTCTGACCACTGGCAAACAGTAGCAGATCGTCGTCGACTTCAGACCAGGCCAGTCTTGCACTCGGGTTGCGAATCAGCACCGCGCCCTGCTCGAGGCTATCGAGCAAGTCGTCTTCCTCCAGTTCCGGGCCGGTCACCAGTTCAGGGTAGCGCGGTTCGGTCATGAACTGGCCGAACCAGGTCAGCAGCAGGCGCTCGTCACTCATGTGTTCGGTCAGCAGCGCTTTGAGTCGGTCCAGCGCATCGTGCTGGATCTGATGCGGATCGCTGACCGGTTGCGCGTCAGCGTCGGTATAGCGCTCTTCATCCGGGATGAACTGGCTGAGGAAATCGGTGAAATGAGTCAGGACCTCGGCAGCGCTTGGCGCGCGGAAACCGACCGAGTAGGTCAGGCAGTCGTCGACGGCAACGCCGCAGTGAGCCAGACGTGGCGGCAGGTAAAGCATGTCGCCCGGTTCCAGCGTCCACTCTTCGGTTTTTTCGAATTCGGCAAGGATGCGCAGGTCGGCATGCTGCAGCAGCGGGCTTTCTGCATCGCACATTTGGCCGATCTGCCAGTGACGCTTGCCGTGGCCCTGAAGCAGGAACACGTCATAGTTATCGAAATGCGGGCCGACGCTGCCACCTGGTGCGGCGTAGCTGATCATTACATCGTCAATGCGCCAGCTTGGCAGGAAGCGGAAGTTTTCCAGCAGTTCGCTGACTTCTGGAACGAACTGATCCACCGCCTGCACCAGCAGGGTCCAGTCGCGTTCGGGTAGCTTGCTGAATTCATCCTCCGCAAAGGGACCGCGACGCAGCTCCCAGGGACGCTCACCGTGTTCGAGGACCAGGCGGGATTCGACTTCTTCCTCTAGAGCAAGGCCAGCCAGCTCGTCCGCATCGATCGGGCTTTGAAAGTCCGGCAGAGCCTGGCGGATGAGCAGTGGTTTTTTCTGCCAGTAGTCACGCAGAAAAACGCGTGCACTGATGCCGCCCAGAAGTTGCAGAGGAATATCAGGATTCATGTGTAAGCCCTTGAAATGAAAACGCCCGGCACAGCCGGGCGTGTGCAATTTTTTTGCGTGTCAGATGCGCTTGGCCTGAGCCGCTGCGTTACCGATGTAGTTGGCTGGCGTGAGCTTCTTCAGCTCGGCCTTTGCTTCGGCAGGCATGTCCAGACCGTCGATGAAAGTCTGCAACGCTTCCGGGCCGATGCCCTTGCCGCGTGTCAGTTCTTTCAGTTTTTCGTATGGGTTTTCGATGTTGTAACGACGCATGACGGTCTGAATCGGCTCTGCCAGAACTTCCCAGCACGCGTCCAGATCGGCAGCAATGCGTTGCTCGTTCAGTTCCAGCTTGCTGATGCCTTTGAGGCTGGCTTCATAAGCAATAACGCTGTGGGCAAAACCGACGCCCAGGTTGCGCAGTACGGTGGAGTCAGTCAGGTCGCGCTGCCAGCGAGAGACAGGCAGTTTGCTCGCCAGATGCTGGAACAGCGCGTTGGCGATGCCCAGATTGCCCTCGGAGTTTTCGAAGTCGATCGGGTTGACCTTGTGTGGCATGGTCGACGAGCCGATTTCGCCAGCAATGGTGCGCTGCTTGAAGTAGCCCAGGGATATATAGCCCCAGATATCGCGGTCGAAGTCGATCAGGATAGTGTTGAAACGCGCAATCGCATCAAACAGCTCGGCGATGTAGTCATGCGGTTCGATTTGCGTGGTGTACGGGTTGAAGCCCAGCCCCAGCTCGTCTTCGATGAACGCGCGTGCGTTGGCTTCCCAGTCGATATCGGCATAAGCGGAGAGGTGGGCATTGTAGTTGCCGACCGCACCGTTGATCTTGCCCAGCAAGGGCACTGCGGCGATCTGGTCGATCTGGCGTTCCAGACGGTAAACCACGTTGGCCAATTCCTTGCCCAGCGTGGTCGGGGACGCTGGCTGACCGTGGGTACGCGAGAGCATCGGCACGTCGGCGAAGCGGATCGCCAGTTCACGGATAGCATCGGCAATCTGGCGCATCAACGGCAGCATCACAGTGTCACGGCCTTCACGCAGCATCAGGGCGTGAGACAGGTTGTTGATGTCCTCGCTGGTGCAGGCAAAGTGGATGAACTCGCTGACCTTGTCCAGCTCCGGCAGTTTGGCAGCCTGCTCCTTGAGCAGATACTCAACGGCTTTGACGTCGTGGTTGGTGGTGCGCTCGATCTCTTTCACGCGCTCGGCGTGCTCAACCGAGAAGTCTTCAGCCAGGGTGTCGAGGATGGCGTTGGCTTGCGCAGAGAACGCCGGGACTTCGGTAATCTGCGGGTGGGCCGCCAGACGCTGGAGCCAGCGAACTTCAACCATCACACGGAAACGGATCAGGCCGTATTCGCTGAAAATAGGGCGCAAGGCCTGGGTTTTGCCGGCGTAGCGGCCATCAACAGGGGAAACCGCAGTGAGCGAAGAAAGCTGCATGGGATGCTCTCGGACAGTCGTGCAACGAAAAGGGCGAATATCATACATGAAAAGTCACTCGGACCGGAGCCCGCTGACCAGCGTAGACAGCGCCGTGCCTGTGGTGGTGAAGGTCATTGGTGCGTGGCGGATCAGCCGTGCAGCAATGGGTAGAGTTCTTTCAATAGCTTGCGACGGCTGAACACCAGTTGCCAGCGATTACCGCCAACTTGTCGCCACAGGCGTGCGGAGCGAATGCCTGCCAGCAGGATGGCGCGAATCTTCGACGCGTTGTTCGGTTGCTACAGGTTGCGCATGTCGCCCTGGACCTGAATGCGTTGGCGCAGGGTGCTCAGGGTGTCTTCATAAAGGGCGCCGGTCGCAGCGATCACGTTTTCGTGAGCGATACCGAAATGTTCGACCTGAGACTGAATCACCGGGATGCGCCTGCCGATGATTTCGAGCAAGTCGTCGCGCTTGGCCAGCTGTCGCTCCAGGCCGAGCATCGATAGGGCGTAACGCAGCGGTTCGCGCTGCAGTGTTGCAGGGTCGCGTTCCAGAGCGCTGGCCATGGCGCGATAGCCTTCGTGCAGGTTGAGGTCATCGCCGCCGTAGACGTCCAGCGTATCCTTCGGGTCAACCACCAGCAGGCTGCCGAGCATGCAGCTCAGCGCGGCTTCGCTGACCTGTCCGGTCTTGGCGATCCGGTCGACCAGTACGGCGGCCTGAAATACGCCACCCAGAGCGATCAGTTGTTCCTGAATCGGGGTCATCAACGCTTGTCCTTGCTGGTCCAGGGTTCGGCAATTTCGATCACACCGCCGCCCAGACATATTTCGCCATCGTAGAACACCACGGACTGTCCGGGTGTGACGGCCCGCTGCGGATCATCGAATGTGGCTCGGTAGCCGTCGGCGGTCTTTTCCAGTGTGCATGGCTGGTCGCCCTGACGATAACGGACTTTGGCCGTGAGTTTGCGCGGGCTGCTCAGATCAATCGGGTTGACCCAGTAGATTTCCGAAGACACCAGTGCGCGGGAAAACAGCCACGGGTGGTCGTTGCCCTGGCCAACGATCAGTTCGTTGTTGTCCAGATCCTTGACCAGCACGTACCACGGATCATCGCTGGCGTCCTTGAGGCCGCCAATCCCAAGGCCCTGGCGCTGGCCGATGGTGTGATACACCAGGCCGCTGTGACGACCGATGACTTCACCTTCGGTGGTTTTAATCTCTCCAGGCTGGGCGGGCAGGTACTGACGCAGGAAGTCGGTGAAGCGGCGTTCGCCAATGAAGCAGATTCCGGTGGAGTCCTTCTTTTTGGCCGTCGCCAGGCCGTGTTTCTCAGCAATGGCACGTACTTCCGGTTTTTCCAGCTCGCCCACCGGAAACAGCGTCCGGGCGATCTGTTCGCCACCGACGGCATGCAGGAAGTAGCTTTGATCCTTGTTCGGGTCCAGGCCCTTAAGCAGCTCGGTGCGGCCATCGGTATCGCGACGGCGCACGTAGTGGCCAGTGGCAATCAGGTCGGCACCCAGCATCAGCGCATATTCAAGAAACGCCTTGAACTTGATTTCCCGGTTGCAGAGGATGTCCGGGTTGGGGGTGCGCCCGGCCTTGTACTCTTCAAGGAAATGTTCGAAGACATTGTCCCAGTACTCGGCGGCAAAGTTGGCCGTGTGCAGCTTGATGCCGATCTTGTCACACACGGCCTGGGCATCTGCCAGGTCTTCGCGGGCGGTGCAATATTCCGTTCCGTCGTCTTCTTCCCAGTTCTTCATGAACAAGCCTTCCACCTGATAACCCTGCTCCATGAGCAGTACGGCGGAAACGGAAGAGTCCACGCCGCCGGACATGCCGACTATGACGCGCTTCATTTCTGAGTTCGAGGGGGCTGGATCACGCATGAGGATTCAACGGCTGACCTGTAAAAGGACGCGATTCTATCAGGCTGAGGGCGTCGAGTCTCACGCCTTGTCGCGCAGCAGGTCGAGACTGAAATGTTCGGCATTGAGGTAATCATCCAGGCAGCGCAGTACCAGCTCGCTGCGCCAGCGTTCCTGTTGGGCCAGCAGTTCGTCGCGAGTCAGCCAGACGGCGCCAACGATGCCTTCGTCCAGCTGATATTCAGGGTTATGGCGTATGGCCTTGGCGGCGAAACATATCCGCTGGTAGGTCACGCCGTTGCTCGGCGCGGTGTACAGGTAAATGCCCACCACGCTGGTCAGTTCGACATCCCAGCCGGTTTCTTCAAGAGTCTCCCGCACTGCCGCACGTTGCAGGCTCTCGTTCGGGTCGAGGTGCCCGGCGGGTTGGTTGAGTACGGCGCGTCCGCCTTTCATTTCTTCGACGAACAGGAAGCGTCCCTGATCTTCGACGATGGTGGCGACGGTAACGTGGGCTTGCCAGGTCATGGATTGATCCTCTGCTGCCAGATAAGAATGTTCAGTATGTGGGCTGCCGGTCTGTCTTTGGCTTTAATGCAAAAGCCCCGACACGCGGGCCGGGGCTTTTGGCTGGGCGACGCAGTAATGCGTCGCACCGGTCTCATGCCGCTTACGCTTTCAACGCATCGATAGCTGCGTTGAGAGTGGCGCTTGGGCGCATGGCCTTGCTGGTGACTTCCGGGTTAGGGAAGTAGTAGCCGCCAATTTCCACCGGCTTGCCCTGAACAGCGTTCAGCTCGGCAACGATTTTTTCTTCGTTGTCAGTCAGGGTTTTGGCCAAAGGCGTGAACTGTGCCTTGAGGTCTGCATCGTCGTTTTGAGCAGCCAGTGCCTGAGCCCAGAACAGGGTCAGGTAGAAGTGACTGCCGCGGTTGTCGATGCCGCCAACCTTGCGCGAAGGCGACTTGTTGCGGTCCAGGAACTCGCCAGTGGCCTGGTCGAGGGTCTTGGACAGAACCAGCGCTTTCGGGTTGTTGTAGGCATTGCCCAGATGTTCCAGGGACGCCGCCAGAGCCAGAAACTCGCCAAGCGAATCCCAGCGCAGGAAGTTTTCTTCAACAAACTGCTGCACATGCTTGGGAGCCGAGCCGCCAGCGCCGGTTTCGAACAGACCGCCGCCGTTCATCAGCGGAACGATCGACAGCATTTTCGCGCTTGTGCCCAGTTCCATGATCGGGAACAGATCGGTCAGGTAATCGCGAAGCACGTTGCCCGTTACCGAGATCGTGTCCTTGCCGGCGCGAGTGCGTTCCAGGGTCAGCTTCATCGCGTCGACAGGTGACAGGATCTGGATATCCAGGCCCGACGTGTCGTGGTCGCCCAGGTACTTGCGGACTTTCTCGATCATCACGCTGTCATGGGCGCGAGACGAATCCAGCCAGAAGATAGCCGGTGTGTTGCTGGCGCGAGCGCGGTTGACGGCCAGTTTTACCCAATCCTGGATCGGCGCGTCCTTGGCCTGGCACATGCGCCAGATATCGCCCGCTTCGACGTTCTGTTCCATCAGCAGGTTGCCCTGGCTGTCGGTTACACGAACCACGCCGTTGGTCTGGATGTGGAAAGTCTTGTCGTGGGAGCCATATTCTTCGGCTTTTTGAGCCATCAGGCCAACGTTCGGTACGCTGCCCATAGTGGTCGGGTCGAATGCGCCATTTTTCTTGCAGTCTTCGATGACCGCTTGATAGATGGTGGCGTAGCAGCGATCCGGGATCACTGCCTTGGCATCGTGCAGTTGACCATCTGTGCCCCACATCTTGCCGGAGTCACGGATCATCGCTGGCATCGATGCGTCGACAATTACGTCGCTCGGCACGTGCAGGTTGGTGATGCCCTTGTCGGAGTTGACCATCGCCAGTTGTGGGCGAGTGGCGTAGACCGCTTCGATGTCAGCCTTGATTTCGGCCTGTTTTTCAGCAGGCAGGCTGGTGATGCGCTCGTACAGGTCACCGATGCCGTTGTTCAGGCTGAAGCCGATCTGCTTCAGCGTGTCAGCGTGCTTGGTCAATGCATCCTTGTAGAACTCATCAACGATCTGGCCGAACATGATCGGGTCGGAGATCTTCATCATGGTGGCTTTCAGATGCACCGAGAACAGAACGCCTTGCTTGCGGGCGTCTTCGATCTCGGCGGCAATGAAGCTGCGCAGAGCTTTGGCGCTCATTACCGAGCAGTCAACGACTTCGCCAGCCTTGACGGCGGTTTTTTCCTTCAGAACGGTGGTGGTGCCGTCCTGAGCGATCAGTTCGATTTTAACGGTGTTGTCGGCTGCGATCTGGGCAGCTTTTTCGCTGCCGTAGAAGTCGCCGTTGCTCATGTGCGCAACGTGGGCCTTGGAGTCGGCGGACCAGGCGCCCATTTTGTGTGGGTGCTTGCGAGCGTAGTTCTTGACCGACAGCGGTGCGCGACGATCGGAGTTGCCTTCGCGCAGCACCGGGTTCACGGCGCTACCCTTGGTCTTGTCGTAGCGTGCGCGGGTTTCTTTTTCCGCGTCAGTGACAGGGTTTTCAGGGTAGTCGGGAATCTTGTAGCCCTGATCCTGAAGCTCCTTGATGGTCGCCTTCAATTGAGGGACCGAGGCACTGATGTTAGGCAGCTTGATGATGTTGGCTTCTGGCGTAGTGGCCAGTTTGCCCAGCTCGGCGAGATGATCCGGCACTTTTTGATCGGCGCCAAGCGACTCCGGGAAGCTTGAAAGAACACGGCCCGCCAGGGAGATGTCGCGCGTTTCCACGTCGATATCGGAGGAGGCTGTGAAAGCTTCGATAATAGGCAGCAGCGAATAGGTGGCGAGGGCCGGAGCTTCGTCGGTGAAGGTGTAGATGATCTTCGAGCGGTTGGACATTCGTATTAACTCTCTGTTTTGCTGAGCATGCACAAAATCTCGATACGCGCAGGGTATGCACTCTTGCCCACGGTTCGGCCATGGGCCCAGGTCGAGGTTCATTCGCGGTGATGTTGGGTGCATCAGTCGAGCGTCAAGCTGTCAGGCCAGGTAGCGACCCGACGCATAGGAAGGTTGAGGGTCTGATTTCAGACGGGTCAGCCTTTATGACTCTTCGGTCACGGCGCGAGTATATCAAACCATTGGCGCGAGGCATTAATGCTATGCGTGCTATCGAATAATGAACATCCGCCGTTGGTCGAACGACCAGGATGTCTACGAGTTATCAATCAGGCTTCAAGAGGCGGGATCTGGCGGAGGAGTGGGGCGCTGGTGGCTCTGTCACGGTAGGGGCATCCGCGGTTCAATAACCGCTAATTCGATACCCTGTGGAGTCGCATCGGTTCAAGCTACCAAAGCTGCGGTTTCTCAAGATCCGGTACAGGCTCATTGCGTGTTTCTGATTACTCAGTCAGCTGGCGCGAAAGACCATTGATCTGCTGTCAGGCTGTTTCCATGGAGGATTTCAAGCGTGTGCATGTTCAGGTTCATGCTCAGACGCAGCATGGGTTTCCTTCTCAGGCTCACCTGCTTTATCCAGCAATGGCGCGATATTCACGGCATGCAGCCCTTTTGGCCCCTGAATGATTTCAAAACTGCCCGGCTGGCCGGCTTTGAGGGTCTTGTAACCTTCCATCTGGATGGTCGAAAAATGGGCGAACAAGTCGTCATCCGGCTTGCCGTCTTCGATTATGAATCCATAACCTTTTGCATTGTTGAACCACTTGACTTTTCCGTTAAGCATCGCCATATCCCTCTGCAAAGGACTCCGTCAGGAGTATCATCCACTTCAATCCGCCTCCCCAAAAATTTTGGTTGACTGCGCGGACCCTTTTTACCCAATGTGGACTCTATTGTTTGTAACACCGTTTAGCTGATACTCAAGGTCATGTGGCGGTCTGTTTGAAAAGCGTCCAAACTGCGACTGACAGCTCAATCCGCCCTCAAACGAACATTTCTTTCCATGCATGCATTTAGCAAGATTCGACTAACATTCAATCAGGACAGTCCGCAGTCGCACGAGGACGACGCGGCAGGCATCGCGGTGCAGGACGCCAAGCCGACCCTGCAGGCGCCACCGATGTACAAGGTGGTTTTATTCAACGATGACTACACCCCGATGGATTTCGTCGTAGAAGTACTCGAGGTGTTTTTTAACCTGAATCGTGAGCTGGCCACCAAAGTCATGCTGGCCGTCCATACAGAGGGACGGGCAGTCTGCGGATTGTTTACCCGCGACATCGCCGAGACCAAGGCAATGCAGGTCAATCAATACGCCAGGGAGAGCCAGCATCCGCTACTCTGTGAGATCGAGAAGGACGGTTAAACGCCGACCACTTGGGTATGAGGTGAAGCTATGTTAAACCGTGAGCTCGAAGTCACCCTCAATCTTGCCTTCAAGGAGGCACGTTCGAAGCGTCATGAGTTCATGACGGTCGAGCACCTCCTGCTGGCTCTATTGGATAATGAGGCTGCAGCCACTGTTCTGCGTGCCTGCGGTGCAAACCTCGATAAACTCAAGCATGATCTGCAGGAGTTCATCGACTCCACCACTCCGCTGATCCCCGTTCATGACGAGGATCGCGAGACGCAACCGACGCTCGGGTTCCAGCGTGTGCTGCAACGGGCAGTTTTCCACGTGCAGAGCTCCGGCAAGCGCGAAGTAACCGGCGCCAACGTGCTGGTTGCAATTTTCAGTGAGCAGGAAAGCCAGGCCGTGTTTCTGCTCAAGCAGCAGAGCGTGGCCCGGATTGATGTCGTCAACTATATCGCCCACGGTATCTCCAAGGTTCCGGGGCATGGCGAACACTCTTCTGAAGGTGAACAGGATATGCAGGACGACGAGGGCGGTGAAGCATCTTCCTCAGGCAATCCTCTGGATGCCTATGCCAGCAATCTGAACGAATTGGCGCGCCAGGGGCGCATCGATCCGCTGGTCGGTCGCGAAAGCGAAGTCGAGCGCGTAGCTCAGATTCTGGCTCGTCGTCGCAAGAACAACCCGTTGCTGGTCGGTGAGGCAGGGGTCGGTAAAACGGCTATTGCCGAAGGCCTGGCCAAGCGTATCGTGGACAATCAGGTCCCTGATTTGCTCGCCAGCAGCGTTGTCTACTCGCTTGATCTGGGTGCCCTGCTGGCCGGGACCAAATACCGCGGCGATTTCGAGAAGCGTTTCAAAGCGTTGCTCAATGAGCTGCGCAAGCGTCCTCAGGCGATTCTGTTCATTGACGAGATCCACACCATCATTGGTGCTGGTGCAGCATCAGGCGGGGTGATGGATGCCTCCAACCTGCTAAAACCGTTGCTGTCGTCTGGCGAGATTCGTTGCATCGGCTCCACGACCTTTCAGGAGTTTCGCGGGATTTTCGAAAAAGACCGCGCCTTGGCGCGTCGCTTCCAGAAAGTCGATGTGTCCGAGCCTTCGGTCGAAGACACCATCGGCATCCTTCGTGGCCTGAAAAGCCGTTTCGAGCAGCATCACAGCATCGAGTACAGTGACGAAGCGCTGCGCGCCGCAGCTGAGCTTGCGTCGCGTTACATCAATGACCGTCATATGCCCGACAAGGCGATCGATGTTATTGATGAAGCCGGTGCCTACCAGCGTCTGCAGCCTGTCGAGCAGCGCGTCAAGCGCATTGATGTGCCTCAGGTCGAAGACATCGTCGCCAAGATCGCGCGTATTCCGCCAAAACACGTCAACAGTTCGGACAAGGAGCTGCTGCGTAACCTGGAGCGCGATCTGAAGCTCACCGTGTTTGGTCAGGATGCAGCTATTGACTCGTTGTCGACGGCGATCAAGCTTTCGCGTGCAGGCCTCAAGTCGCCTGACAAGCCGGTCGGTTCGTTCCTGTTCGCAGGCCCTACCGGTGTCGGCAAGACCGAAGCCGCTCGCCAGTTGGCCAAGGCGTTGGGTGTCGAGCTGATTCGTTTCGACATGTCCGAGTACATGGAGCGGCATACCGTTTCCCGTCTGATCGGCGCGCCTCCGGGCTACGTCGGTTTCGATCAGGGCGGTCTTTTGACCGAAGCCATCACTCGTCAACCGCATTGCGTGCTGCTGCTCGATGAAATCGAAAAGGCTCACCCGGAAGTCTTCAACCTGCTTTTGCAGGTGATGGACCACGGTACGCTGACCGATAACAACGGGCGCAAGGCAGATTTCCGCAACGTGATCGTGATCATGACCACCAATGCCGGGGCTGAGTCCGCCGCGCGTGCTTCGATCGGTTTCACGCATCAGGACCACTCGTCTGATGCGATGGAAGTGATCAAGAAGAGCTTCACGCCGGAGTTCCGCAACCGTCTGGACACCATCATTCAGTTTGGCCGTCTCAGCCACGAAGTCATCAAGAGCGTGGTCGACAAGTTCCTTACCGAGCTTCAGGCCCAGCTGGAAGACAAGCGCGTACTGCTCGAAGTGTCCGAGGCGGCGAGAAGCTGGCTGGCGCAGGGTGGTTACGATGCGGCGATGGGTGCCAGACCGATGGCTCGCCTGATTCAGGACAAGATCAAGCGGCCGCTGGCTGAAGAGATCCTGTTCGGCGAATTGTCAGAGCACGGCGGTGTGGTTCACATCGATATCAAGGATGGCGAGATTACCTTCGACTTCGAAACCACAGCAGAAATGGCCTGACGCCCAAGCCTCGCTCCGCATCGTGAATGGATGCGGGGCAGGCCGGGGTCTCTGGTTGTATGAAACAGGCAAACAAAAACGCCCGGCTTATGCCGGGCGTTTTCGTCAATGCCTGTTTAACGAGCGCGGTAGGTGATGCGCCCTTTGCTCAGGTCATAGGGCGTCAGTTCTACACGCACTTTGTCACCGGTCAGAATACGGATGTAATTCTTGCGCATCTTGCCGGAGATATGCGCGGTTACGACGTGCCCGTTTTCCAACTCCACGCGGAACATGGTGTTGGGCAGGGTGTCGACGACAGTGCCTTCCATTTCGAAGCTGTCTTCTTTCGACATGCAGTAAAGCCCTCGGTATACAAATGAGTGTCCCGGTGCAAGTGGCGCCAGGCAAAAGCGGCGTGCATTGTGCCCGAAAAAACCAGTTTAAGCCAAGGGGTTCAATACAGAGTGACCCATCTTTGATTGGTAAGTAGCTCAATGGGCCGATATTGGGTCTTGTAATTCATTTTTTTGCAGTTTTTGATCCAGTAACCCAGGTACACCGCCTGCAGTTGAAGTCTGGCGGCTTCGGCGATCTGCCACAAAATCGCGTAACGGCCCAGACTGCGGCGCTCTTCATCAGGTTCGTAGAACGTGTAGACCGCGGAAAGGCCGTTGGGCAAAAGGTCGGTGACCGCAACTGCCAGCAGTCGTTGGTCGACGCGAAATTCGTAAAAACGCGAAAAGGGCAGGTCGCGAACCAGAAATGTCGAAAACTGTTCACGGCTGGGTGGAAACATGTCGCCGTCAGCATGCCGTTGCTCTATGTAACGTTGATAAAGATCGAAATATTCCTCGGTGAAGGCCGGTCTGGTGCTTTGCACCTGTACATCGGCATTACGTTTCAAAATCCTTTTTTGCTGTCTGTCGGGTACAAACAGGTTCACGGGGATGCGCGCGGGCACGCAAGCGCTGCAGTTCTGGCAGTGGGGGCGGTAAAGATGATCGCCGCTACGGCGAAAGCCCATGTCCGAGAGGTCGGCGTAGACCTGCACATCCATTGGCTGGCTGGGGTCCAGAAACAGGGTAGTCGCCTGCTCTTCAGGCAGGTAACTGCAGGTGTGCGGTTGAGTGGCATAAAACTTCAGCCTCGCCAGCTCTGTCATGGTCGTTGCCTAATGGTAAATCCTTACCTGTGAGTGTATGCCAGCCTGTCAAACTCGCCTAGATGACCAGTCGGCACCGCTTGGCTGATCAAGATGCCGGGACAGATAGTCGGCAAAAGTCTGCCGAGGAATCGAGCGTGCGCCGAAACTGTGAAGGTGTTGGGTCGGCATCTGGCAATCGATCAATACAAAACCCCAGTCGGTCAGGTGCTGCACCAGCGTGGCGAATCCGACTTTGGAGGCGTTGTCTGCACGGCTGAACATGGACTCACCGAAGAACAGCTGGCCCATTGCCAGGCCATACAGCCCGCCGACCAGTTCATTCTGATCCCAGACCTCGACGCTGTGCGCATGGCCGCGTCGGTGCAACTCAAGATAGGCATCCTGCATCGAGCCGGTGATCCAGGTTTCATTGGCGTAACTTCTCGGCGCAGCGCAGGCCTTGATCACGCTCGCAAAATCCCGGTCGAAGGTCACGTGGTAGCGAGACTGGCGCAACATTTTGCCGAGGCTGCGAGAAACATGCAGTTCTTCGGGAAGCAGTACGGTACGCGGATCGGGAGACCACCAGAGAATCGGCTGGCCGTCCTGAAACCACGGAAAGCAGCCGTGCCGGTAGGCATTGATCAGGCGATCGGCTGACAGGTCTCCACCGGCGGCAAGTAATCCGTTGGGCTCGCGGAGGGCTTTCTCCAGTGGCGGGAAATCCAGGCTATTGCGGTTCAACCAGGTCAGCATGGCATCACAACTTTGCGGAAGGGGAGGGCGCACCCGCCTGTCAGTGCAACTCTGTGCGGCAGGCGTGGTCACAAGCGGTTGTCATTATGGCGCGTACCTGGCACATACGGTAGGGCAAGAGCGCGGCGATGATGGTGCAGCCCTTGAAGTTGTGGGCGGTTGATAGAAACACGTCATAAGCCTTTGTCACAAAACGGAATGCATGCTCAAATTGAACATCATCAGCGAACATGAAAGCATGTCCCGCATTGCGGAACTGTCTGAAGTCGGTCTGACGCGTTTTCGTACAGACCCCAGCGCCTGTAAAGCCGTACAATGCCCGCTTTGGGCGTTATCATTCAAACGTCTGCCGAACGGGCTTCCCGATGTCTGCTATCCCTGTTCATGCGGGAGCATTCAGCGCCGTCCGACAGCCGTTTCTGGTCAATCAACGAGATGTTCGCGCTACAGCGCAGGAATTAAAGCGTTTTGAAGAAATCCACCCCAGCACCCAGCGCTGTTCCGCTTTGGCGGCAGCAATTGCACTACCGGCTCAAGGAAGGGGCCCTGATCGCCTTTGGCGCCCTGTGCCTGTACCTGATAATGGCATTGTTGACCTACGATCAGAGTGATCCCGGCTGGAGCCACACCAGCAGTAACGCCGCGCAGGTGCAGAACGCTGCGGGGCGCGCAGGTGCCTTCTGTGCCGATATCCTGTTCATGATCCTGGGCTATTTCGCCTATATCTTCCCACTGCTGCTGGCAATCAAGGCCTGGCAGGTGTTTCGTCATCGTCACGAACCCTGGCAGTGGAGCGGCTGGCTCTTCTCCTGGCGTCTGATCGGGCTGGTATTCCTGATACTGGCGGGCGCGGCGCTGGCGCACATTCATTTTCACTTTTCGGCAGGCTTTCCGGGCTCTGCTGGCGGCGTGCTGGGCGAAGTGCTGGGCGATCTGGCCAAGAAAGCCCTGAACATCCAGGGCAGCACTTTGCTGTTCATCGCCCTGTTTCTATTCGGTCTGACAGTATTTACCGATCTGTCATGGTTCAAGGTCATGGACGTCACCGGCAAGATCACCCTTGACCTGTTCGAATTGTTCCAGGGGGCGGCGAACCGCTGGTGGACCGCCCGTGCCGAGCGCAAGCAGATGGTCGCGCAGTTGCGTGAAGTCGACATGCGCGCCAACGATGTGGTCGCCCCCGTTGCACCTGACCGTCGCGAGCAGGCCAAGGCCAAAGAGCGCCTGATGGAGCGCGAAGTGTCGCTGAGCAAACACATGACCGAGCGTGAAAAGCACGTGCCTGCGGTTATTGCGCCAGCCCCTTCAAAGCCTGCAGAACCGAGCAAGCGGGTCATGAAGGAAAAACAGGCCCCGCTGTTCGTTGACAGCGCAGTCGAAGGCACCTTGCCGCCCATCTCCATCCTTGATCCGGCAGAAAAGAAGCAGCTCAACTACTCGCCAGAGTCCCTGGCGGCGGTCGGTCATCTGCTGGAAATCAAGCTCAAGGAATTTGGTGTCGAGGTCTCGGTTGACTCCATCCATCCCGGCCCGGTCATTACCCGTTACGAGATTCAGCCGGCCGCTGGCGTCAAGGTCAGTCGCATTGCCAACCTCGCCAAGGACCTTGCCCGCTCACTGGCGGTCACCAGCGTGCGCGTGGTCGAGGTGATCCCGGGCAAGACCACCGTCGGTATCGAGATCCCCAACGAAGACCGCCAGATCGTGCGCTTCTCCGAGGTGCTGTCGACCCCTGAATACGATAATGCCAAGTCGCCGGTCACCCTGGCGCTGGGCCACGACATCGGCGGCAAGCCGGTGATTACCGACCTGGCCAAGATGCCCCACTTGCTGGTGGCCGGTACGACCGGTTCCGGTAAGTCGGTTGGTGTGAACGCCATGATCCTGTCGATCCTGTTCAAGTCCGGCCCGGAAGACGCCAAGCTGATCATGATCGATCCGAAGATGCTTGAGCTGTCCATCTACGAAGGCATTCCGCACCTCTTGTGTCCGGTCGTTACCGACATGAAGGACGCTGCCAACGCCTTGCGCTGGAGCGTTGCCGAGATGGAACGCCGTTACAAGCTGATGGCGAAAATGGGTGTGCGTAACCTTTCGGGCTTCAACCAGAAGGTCAAGGATGCGCAGGATGCCGGGGAGCCACTTGCCGATCCGCTGTACAAGCGGGAAAGCATTCATGACGAAGCGCCGTTGCTGAGCAAGCTGCCGACCATCGTGGTAGTGGTGGATGAATTCGCCGACATGATGATGATCGTCGGCAAGAAGGTCGAAGAGCTGATCGCCCGCATCGCCCAGAAGGCTCGTGCGGCAGGTATCCACCTGATCCTCGCGACACAGCGTCCTTCGGTGGATGTGATTACCGGTCTGATCAAGGCCAACATCCCGACGCGCATGGCGTTTCAGGTGTCGAGCAAGATCGATTCCCGGACCATCATCGATCAGGGCGGTGCCGAACAACTGTTGGGCCATGGCGACATGCTATACATGCCGCCGGGCACCAGCCTGCCGATTCGCGTGCACGGCGCGTTTGTTTCCGACGAGGAAGTGCATCGCGTGGTAGAAGCCTGGAAACTGCGTGGTTCGCCTGACTACAACGACGATATTCTCGCCGGTGTGGAAGAGCCCGGCAGCGGCTTTGATGGCGGTGGCGGCGAAGGCAGTGAAGACAGCGAAAGCGACGCGCTTTACGATGAGGCGGTCAAGTTTGTACTCGAAAGCCGCCGCGCATCGATTTCTGCCGTGCAGCGCAAGCTGAAGATCGGCTACAACCGCGCAGCGCGCATGATCGAAGCAATGGAAATGGCTGGCGTCGTGACCTCCATGAATACCAACGGATCGCGTGAAGTTCTGGCTCCAGGACCGGTGCGCGACTGATTTTTATCACCCCGAACTGCGGCGGCAGCGTGCAAGTCACGCTGCCGCATCATCATCGACTTCAAAGAGGAATCCCATGCGTCTTATCCGCATGCTGTTGGCCACCGCACTGACCTTCTCCGTGATGGCCGCCCATGCCGACAGCAAGGACGTGGCACGCCTGACCCAGTTGCTGGAGAAATCCCAGACCCTGACCGCACGCTTCTCGCAATTGACGCTGGACGGTGGCGGCACGCAATTGCAAGAGACTACCGGCGAAATGACGTTGCAGCGTCCAGGCCTGTTCAACTGGCACACCGATGCGCCACAGGAGCAGTTGATGGTTTCCGACGGCAAGAAAGTGTCGTTGTGGGACCCTGATCTGGAGCAGGTCACCATCAAGAAGCTCGATCAGCGCCTGACCCAGACCCCAGCCTTGCTGCTGTCCGGTGACGTGTCGAAGATCAGCGAAAGCTTCGATATCACGGCGAAAGAGGCGGGTGGTGTGATCGACTTCGTGCTCAAGCCCAAGACCAAGGACACCCTGTTCGACAGTCTGCGTTTGTCATTTCGTAACGGCATCATCAACGACATGCAACTGATCGACAGCGTGGGTCAGCGCACCAATATCCTGTTCGCCGGCGTCAAGGCCAACGAGCCTGTTGCGGCCAGCAAGTTTCAGTTCCAGATTCCCAAGGGTGCTGATGTCATTCAAGAGTAAAAGGGTTAATTCCTGATCATGGATCTGTTCAGCCGCGAACCGATAGCTCAGCCTCTGGCTGCACGTTTGCGTGCTACCAATCTGGATGAATACGTCGGTCAGGAGCACGTGCTTGCCCACGGCAAGCCTCTGCGTGAGGCGCTGGAGCAGGGTGCGCTGCATTCGATGATTTTCTGGGGCCCGCCCGGTGTGGGCAAGACTACCCTGGCGAGGCTGCTGGCCAAGGTGTCGGACGCGCATTTCGAGACTGTTTCCGCCGTGCTGGCGGGGGTCAAGGAAATTCGTCAGGCAGTGGAAGTCGCCAAACAGCAGGCCGGGCAATATGGCAAACGCACGATTCTGTTCGTCGACGAAGTGCACCGCTTCAACAAGTCGCAACAGGATGCGTTCCTGCCTTATGTCGAGGATGGCACGCTGATTTTTATCGGCGCTACTACCGAAAATCCTTCGTTCGAACTCAATAATGCCTTGTTGTCCCGTGCCCGTGTCTATGTGCTCAAAAGCCTGGACGAGGCGGCGCTGCGCAAGCTGGTCCATCGTGCTCTGACCGAGGAGCGCGGGTTGGGCAAGCGCCAACTGACCCTGAGCGATGAAGGCTTCACGATGCTCATGGCCGCCGCTGATGGCGATGGTCGGCGCATGCTCAATCTTCTGGAAAACGCGTCCGATCTTGCCGAAGACGGCAGCGAGATCGACGTCGAGCTGCTGCAGAGCCTGCTGGGTGACAGCCTACGTCGCTTCGACAAGGGCGGCGAGGCGTTCTATGACCAGATATCGGCCTTGCACAAGTCAATACGTGGTTCTGATCCCGACGCAGCCCTGTACTGGTTTGCCCGGATGATCGACGGCGGCTGCGATCCGCTGTATCTGGCGCGTCGCGTGGTGCGCATGGCCAGTGAAGATATCGGCAATGCAGATCCGCGCGCCTTGCCGCTGTGCATGTCGGCCTGGGACGTGCAGGAGCGTCTGGGCAGCCCCGAGGGCGAACTGGCAGTAGCGCAGGCCATCGTCTATCTGGCCTGTGCGCCAAAAAGCAACGCGGTCTACATGGCCTTCAAGGCTGCAATGCGCGAAGCCGGCGAGCATGGTTCGCTGGAGGTTCCGCTGCATTTGCGCAATGCGCCGACCAAGCTGATGAAGCAGCTCGGTTATGGCGAAGAATACCGATACGCCCATGACGAGCCTGAAGCCTATGCGGCAGGTGAGGACTACTTTCCGGACGAGCTGGAACCACGGCAGTATTACCAGCCTGTGCCACGCGGTCTGGAACTCAAGATCGGTGAGAAGCTCAGGCATCTGAGCGCATTGGACGATGCCAGTCCCCGCCAGCGGAGAAAGTGATGATTCAGACCATTCTTGCGGTGTCGATTGCCGGGATCGCTGGTACATTATTGCGTTTTGCAGCGGGTACCTGGGTAAGCGCCAACTGGCCACGACATTTTTACGCAGCAACGCTTGCGGTCAACATCGTAGGGTGCCTGATAATCGGCGTACTGTATGGATTGTTTCTGCTGCGCCCGGAAGTGCCCATCGAAATTCGTGCCGGCTTGATTGTCGGCTTTGTAGGCGGTCTGACGACCTTTTCATCCTTTTCACTGGATACGCTGCGCCTGCTGGAAAGCGGGCAGGTACCGCTGGCCCTTGGTTATGCCGGTATCAGCGTATTCGGCGGGCTGCTCGCAACCTGGGTTGGCCTGTCCCTGACCAGACTTTGATAGACGAGAGAACGATATGCTCGATTCCAAACTGTTACGTACTCAACTTCAGGACGTAGCGGATCGCCTGGCTTCCCGTGGCTTTACACTGGATGTGGCGCGCATTGAATCGCTGGAAGCCCAGCGCAAGGTGGTGCAGACCCGCACCGAACAGCTGCAGGCCGAGCGCAATGCACGTTCCAAATCCATCGGTCAGGCCAAGCAGCGCGGCGAAGACATTGCGCCGTTGATGGCTGACGTCGAGCGCATGGGCAACGAGCTGAGCGAAGGCAAGGTCGAGCTGGACGGCATTCAGGCCGAGCTGGATGCGCTGGTTCTGAGCATTCCGAACCTGCCTCACGAATCGGTGCCGGTCGGTGCTGACGAAGAAGGCAACGTCGAAGTGCGTCGCTGGGGTACGCCGACTGCCTTCGATTTCGAGGTCAAGGATCACGTTGCTCTGGGCGAGAGGTTCGGCTGGCTCGACTTCGAGACCGCTGCCAAGCTGTCCGGTGCGCGTTTTGCGTTGCTGCGTGGCCCAATCGCGCGCCTGCACCGTGCGCTGGCGCAGTTCATGATCAATCTGCATATCAACGAACACGGCTACGAAGAGACCTACACGCCTTATCTGGTGCAGGCACCTGCGTTGCAGGGTACAGGCCAGTTGCCCAAGTTCGAGGAAGACCTGTTCAAGATCACCCGCGAAGGCGAAGCTGATCTGTACCTGATTCCGACCGCGGAAGTGTCGTTGACCAACATCGTGTCGGGTGAAATTCTCGATGCCAAACAGCTACCTCTCAAGTTTGTTGCCCACACCCCTTGCTTCCGTAGCGAAGCGGGTGCGTCGGGTCGTGACACGCGTGGCATGATCCGCCAACACCAGTTCGACAAGGTCGAGATGGTTCAGATTGTTGCGCCTGAAGACTCCATGGCTGCGCTTGAATCGCTGACCGGCAACGCCGAGCGCGTTCTGCAGTTGCTGGAACTGCCGTACCGTACGCTGGCGCTGTGCACCGGCGACATGGGTTTCAGTGCCGTGAAGACGTACGACCTGGAAGTGTGGATTCCAAGCCAGGACAAGTACCGCGAAATCTCTTCGTGCTCCAACTGCGGAGATTTCCAGGCGCGCCGCATGCAGGCCCGCTGGCGCAATCCGGAAACCGGCAAGCCGGAACTGGTCCACACCCTCAATGGGTCGGGGCTGGCGGTGGGTCGTACACTGGTCGCGGTGCTGGAAAACTACCAGCAGGCGGATGGGTCGATTCGTGTGCCCGAGGTGCTCAAGCCTTACATGGGCGGCCTTGAGGTCATCGGTTAAATGGAATTTCTGCCGCTGTTCCATAACCTGCGTGGCAGCCGGGTGCTGGTGGTCGGCGGTGGTGAAATTGCCCTGCGCAAATCACGCCTGATTGCCGACGCTGGCGCAGTGCTGCGCGTGGTTGCGCCAGAAATCGAGGCCCAACTGAGCGAGCTGGTCGTCCAGAGCGGCGGTGAGATGATCCTGCGTGGCTACAGCGAAGGCGATCTTGATGGTTGTGTGCTGATTATCGCCGCGACGGATGACGAGCCGCTCAATGCCCAGGTTTCCCTTGACGCCCGGCTGCGCTGCGTTCCGGTCAATGTGGTGGATGCCCCGGCGTTGTGTACGGTTA
The DNA here is from genome assembly GCF_002699855.1 of Pseudomonas amygdali. Taxonomy (GTDB): domain Bacteria; phylum Pseudomonadota; class Gammaproteobacteria; order Pseudomonadales; family Pseudomonadaceae; genus Aquipseudomonas; species Aquipseudomonas amygdali. The sequence continues at coordinate 39,537 of NZ_LKBW01000288.1, forward strand.
TCTTTCCGGCGATTGTCGACCGCTCGCCATTGGTGATCGCTGTGTCCAGTGGCGGCGATGCGCCAGTGCTGGCACGTCTGATCCGTGCCAAGCTGGAAACCTGGATTCCCTCCACCTATGGGCAGCTCGCCGGGCTGGCTGCGCGCTTTCGCAATCAGGTCAAAGGTCTGTTTCCGAATGTGCAGCAACGCCGAGCGTTCTGGGAAGATGTTTTTCAGGGTGCCATTGCCGACCGCCAGTTGGCCGGGCAGGGGGCCGAGGCCCAGCGTCTGCTGATCTCCAAGATCGCTGGCGAGCCGCCGCCGGAGACCGGCGAGGTGTATCTGGTCGGTGCTGGCCCCGGTGATCCTGACTTGCTGACTTTCCGGGCCTTGCGCCTGATGCAGCAAGCGGATGTGGTGCTGTATGACCGCCTTGTCGCGCCTACGATTCTGGACCTGTGCCGTCGCGATGCCGAGCGTGTCTATGTCGGTAAACGCCGTGCAGAGCACGCTGTTCCGCAGGAACAGATCAACCAGCAACTGGTTGCACTGGCCAAGCAAGGCAAGCGAGTGGTGCGCCTCAAAGGCGGCGATCCGTTTATCTTCGGCCGTGGCGGTGAGGAAATCGAAGAGCTGGCTGCGCATGGCATTCCGTTTCAGGTGGTTCCGGGTATTACCGCCGCCAGTGGTTGTGCGGCGTATGCCGGTATACCTCTGACGCACCGTGATCACGCACAGTCTGTGCGTTTCATTACCGGTCACTTGAAAAACGGCACCACAGACCTGCCCTGGTCCGACCTGGTTGCGCCTGCTCAGACGCTAGTGTTTTACATGGGGCTGATCGGTTTGCCGGTCATCTGTGAAGAACTGATCAGGCATGGTCGCTCTGCCGACACGCCTGCTGCGCTGGTTCAACAGGGCACGACGGTCAATCAGCGCGTATTTACCGGCACTCTGGCCAATCTGCCGCAACTTGTCGCCGAGCATGAGGTGCATGCGCCGACGCTGGTGATCATCGGCGAAGTGGTCAAGTTGCGTGAAAAGCTGGCGTGGTTCGAAGGGGCTCAGGCGACTGTCTGAAGTCGATGGCGGATAGCCCGTTCGGGCTATCCATCCTTTTTTGCCAATCTGTCAATTGCTCCAGACACCCTCACCGGACAGCCGCTCCCGGTCGTGACCTGCCTGCAGATTAAGCGCTGGACCCTTCGGTATGATGCCGGTCGGATTGATGGTGCGATGGCTCGCGTAGTAGTGGCCCTTGATGTGCTCGAAGTTCACGGTCTCCACGATACCTGGCCATTGGTACAACTCACGTAGCCAATTGCTGAGGTTCGGGTAATCCGCGATGCGCCGCAGGTTGCACTTGAAGTGGCTGTAATACACCGCATCGAAGCGCACGATGGTGGTGAACAGGCGTATGTCGGCTTCGGTCAGGTGTTTTCCCGTCAGGTAGCGCTTTTCGCCCAGCAGGTTTTCCAGCACGTCCAGTTCGGCAAACACATCATTGAATGCATCTTCGTATGCCCCCTGCGAGGTGGCGAACCCGGCCCTGTAGACACCGTTGTTGACGTTCGGATAAATCTGCTCGTTGAGCTCGTCGATGCTCGCCCGCAAGGCTTGCGGATAAAAGTCCAGCGTGTTGCCGGTCAATTCGTCGAATGCGCCATTGAACATGCGAATGATTTCCGCAGACTCATTGCTGACGATGCATTTCCGCTGTTTGTCCCACAGCACAGGGACAGTAACGCGTCCGGTATAGCTGGGATCATCGGCCGTATAGCGTTGGTGAAAGAACTGGAAGTCATCCAGTGCATCGCCGCTGGAGCCTTTTTGCTGATCAAAAGTCCAGCCATTTTCCAGCATCAACCAACTGACCACTGAAACGCCGATCAGGTTTTCCAGTCCCTTGAGCTTGCGTACGATCAGTGTGCGGTGTGCCCACGGGCATGCCAGTGAGACATACAAGTGGTAGCGGCCGGCCTGTGCAGCAAAACCGCCCTCACCGGATGGCCCCGCTTGTCCGTCGACTGTGACCCAGTTGCGTCGTTGCGCATTTTCGCGCTGAAAGGCGCCATCTTTGCTGCTTTCGTACCACTGGTCTTGCCAGTGTCCTTCGACCAGAAGACCCATGTCTGACTCCCATTTCCAGGTTATAGAGCTTGGAGGTCAGCCAGGGCGCATCGGTTCGACCTAAAACGCGTAAGATTATGGGGGCTGGTGATCGTCACAGCCGATAGGTCAAAGGTTCTTGGCGCGGCGATCCCAGAACACTCGGGCTTGCTCGAAAGCGTCGTCGCGAGCGACACCCAGGCCGCGCAGGGCATGCGCGATTGTCGATATCAACGCCAGTTGCGGGTAGCTGTCTTCGATTTCCCCGCGCCATAAGGCCAACAGTTGCTGCGGGTCGAGTGTCGCCGGTTTTACGTGACGGCGCGGCGAAAGCGCTGGCCACTCCTCGTCCCAAGGCTGGCCGCCAGTGGTGCCGTACAAATGGCTGATGGTGTCCGGATTGATCTCGATTTCGCCACCGTCACCCTTGACCACAATGGCGTTGTCGCCCAGCAGGCTGCTGGCATCGCGATGCACGCTCTGATAGCCCGGATGAAAGATGCTTTGCAGGCCGCAACGGGCCTGAAGCGGGTTGAGAATGCGTGCCAGAGAATGAATGGGGGAGCGCAGGCCCAGCGTGTTGCGCAGATCAATCATGCGTTGCAGCTGCGGTGCCCAGTCCCCTAGCGGAATGAACGCTATATTGCCTTGCTCAAGCGAGGTTTCGACTGCTGACCAGTTGCGGCACAGGGGAATATTCAGCAGGCCGAGCAATTGTTCGGTGTACAGGCGTCCAGCAGTATGGGCACCGCCGCCGTGCAGGAGGATCTTCACGCCGTTTTGCGCCAGACACTTGGCCGCCAGCAAGTACCACGGCAGATGACGCTTTTTCCCTGCGTAGGTCGGCCAGTCGATATCGACCTGAATCGCCGGAGCATTCAGGCGTTCGCGCACGGCTTCGGTAAACCCCGCCAGTTCCTCAGGGCTTTCTTCCTTATGGCGCAGCAGCATCAGGAATGCCCCGAGCTGAGTGTCCTCGACTTTCTCATCGAGCAACATGCCCATGGCCTCTCGCGCTTCTTCGCGCGTCAGGTTGCGCGCACCGCGTTTGCCTTTGCCCAGAATGCGCACAAATGTCGCAAAGGGATGCTCTTCAGGTGTTTCGGTAACAAGCGCGGCGTAATCGTTCATATGCAATTGGTCGGTTTAGGCAGGCCCGCCAGCTTGGCGGCGAGTTTGGCGGGAGTGCCGTTGAACAGGCGGTTGAGGTGCATGCTGTTGCCTTTTTCCGTACCCAGCTTCAGTGCGGTGTATTTGATCAGCGGCCGAGTGGCTGGCGAAAGCTGAAACTCGGCGTAGAAATCCCGCAGCAACTGGAGGATTTCAATGTGCTCGGCACTCAGGGTGATACCTTCCTCAGCGGACAGAGCGTGTGCGACGTCCAGCGACCAGTCGTTGAGGTCCTGCAGAAAGCCATCCTTGTCCAGTTCGATGCTGTGCCCGTCAATCGTCAACTGTTTCATAGCCAGGTATTGACCTTGTCGAAGCGTAAGGACAGTTCCACGAAGGCAGGGTAGTCGATGCTGTTTACTCCGGTGGGCAGTGGCAGATTGCGTGCCTTGATGTCTTCATCAAGCACAAATAACTGCAATGAATCGACCAGGGGCTGTAGGGATTTCAATGGTGCGCATGACGGCGTCAGTGCATAAGTAGCATCGCCACAGAGCAATACGCCGTCGCCACGGCCCAGCAGGCGCAGGCAGCTGTCCAGTCGGGTGTCGGCAAAAGGCGAATGGGAGAGAACGTGCAAAGTAGTCATCAGATCGTAATCACCTCGTCGTAGCGGTCAAAAAGTGCCGACAGTTCGGAGCGTGTGTACAACTGACTGATTTCTTCGCTCAATGCGCTGGCAGGGATGCCGCGCTCGGTCAGGCTTTGCCCGCAGGCATACAGGTCTTCAACGCCGAACATCGACAGGGCCTTGAGGTTTGCGGTCAGGTCTTTCTGTTGCAGGGCGTCGGGCAACTGCTGCGGCGACAACTGGAAAACCCCGTCATCCAGAAACAGCAGGCCGACTGACAGATCGAATGCACCCCCCGCCAGCACGATGTCCAGCGCTTCACGGGCACCGGGGCCGGACCACGGCGATTGACGGCTGACTACCAATAATGATCTGGGCATGTCACGGCCCTCCAAAGCAGATCAAACGATCAGCCGATTGCACGGCATCGTGCAACTGCCCCAGCCCGGACAATTCCCAAGGCTCCCGCAGATTCGCCGCTGGCCGCTGATAACGCTCGGCCTCTTGGGCATCAAGCACGCCACGACGCAGCGCGGCGGCGATGCATACCACGCCATCCAGGTGGTGTTCGGCGATGAAGTCACGCCATTGCAGGGCCATATCCTGCTCATCCTGAGGCGTCACGACATTGGCCGACGCGCTGTGTACGCCGTCTTGATAAAAAAACAACCGGACGATCTCATGTCCGCCTGCGAGTACGGCTTTGGCGAACAGCAAGGCTCTTCGCGAGGAGGGCGCATGGGCGGCGGAAAAAAGTGAGATGGCGAATTTCATGATCGGCTCTGCCAACAAAACATCCGCAATGATAAAGAATTCAAGGGCCGACGTGTGAGTTTGGCGCGGTTCGACCTGCAAGCACTGGGTCAGGGCGAAACCGTCTGAGTGTCGATTGATGTTCATCGGGCATCAATCGATGAAAATATAGCACTTATCGTTTCAAAGTGTGTCCGGCAGACTCCTTCCTCATAAGCGCTTACAACACTCTAATAAGATCGCTGGAGAACACTGATGCACAGCTCATCCCCATCAGGAACAGGCAACACCCGGTCGAAGGCCGGAGCAGTATTTCGCGTCACTTCAGGCAACTTCCTCGAGCAATTCGACTTCTTCCTGTTTGGCTTTTACGCCACCCAGATCGCCTCCGCCTTTTTCCCGGCCAGCAGTGAGTTTGCTTCGCTGATGATGACCTTCGCGGTCTTCGGTGCGGGCTTCCTGATGCGCCCGTTGGGTGCCGTTATTCTGGGCGCTTACATCGATGACGTGGGCCAGCGCAAAGGCTTGATCGTGACTCTGTCGATCATGGCCAGTGGCACGCTGTTGATTGTCCTGGTGCCCGGTTATGCGAGCATCGGCTTGTGGGCACCGGCATTGGTGCTGGTCGGCCGCTTGCTGCAAGGCTTTTCCGCAGGCGCGGAATTGGGCGGCGTGTCGGTGTATCTGGCAGAGATGGCGACACCCGGCCGCAAGGGCTTCTACACCAGTTGGCAGTCAGGCAGCCAGCAGGTGGCAATCGTTGTCGCTGCTGCGCTGGGTTACGGCTTGAACCAATGGATGACACCTGCTGCTGTCGCCGACTGGGGCTGGAGAATTCCGTTCGCCATCGGTTGCCTGATCATCCCGTTCATTTTCCTGCTACGCCGCAGCCTGCAGAAAACCGAAGAGTTCGCCACGCGCGCTCACCGTCCGACCATGCGACAGGCGTTCGCGACGCTGCTGCAAAACTGGCGCGTGGTGATTGCCGGCATGCTGATGGTGGCGATGACTACCACCACGTTTTACCTGATCACCATTTATGCACCGACATTCGGCAAAACCGTACTCAATCTGAATACCTCCGATGCGCTGCTGGTGACGTTGCTGGTCGGTGTCTCCAACTTTATCTGGCTGCCGGTCGGCGGCATGTTGAGCGACCGTTTCGGACGCAAGCCGCTGCTGGTAGCGATGACCCTGCTGACCATCATCAGCGCTTATCCGGCGCTGTCCTTTCTCGCTCAGGCGCCAAGCTTTGCTCATATGCTGGAAGTGCTGTTGTGGTTCTCGTTTCTCTACGGTTTGTATAACGGCGCGATGATTCCGGCGCTGACTGAAATCATGCCGGTAGAGGTACGGGTGGCCGGTTTTTCTCTGGCCTATAGCCTGGCGACAGCAGTTTTCGGCGGTTTCACCCCGGCAATCTCGACCTGGTTGATCCATCTGACCGGTGACAAGGCTGCACCTGCTTACTGGATGACGTTCGCTGCAGCTTGCGCGCTTGGCGCGACCCTGGTGCTCTACCGGCACCTTTCGGTTCGCCCGCAACTGGCTGTTTAATAAAGGAAAAAACTATGAAACTGTTGCATAAACATCAATTGGCGGTGCTTTTTCTGGGCTGTATGGCAGTCAGCGTTGCCGCTCAGGCTGAAGAACTCAAGGTCATGACATCAGGCGGCTTTACTGCTGCATATAAACTGCTGGGGCCGCAATACGCGACGTCTTCCGGGGATACACTGGACACCATCCTTGGCCCGTCGATGGGCAAGGCCCCCGAGGCCATTCCAAACCGCCTGGCTCGTGGCGAGCATGCCGATGTGGTGATCATGGTCGGCTATGCGCTGGATGATTTGATCAAGCAAGGCAAGGTAGACCCGGCATCGCGGGTCGAGCTGGCCGATTCGCGGATCGGGATGGTGGTGAAGGAGGGGGCGGCCAAGCCTGCAATCGGTACCGACAGCGAGTTGAAAGACACGCTGCTCAAGGCGAAGTCGGTTGCTTACTCCGACAGCGCCAGTGGTGTGTACATCGAAAAAGAGCTTTTCAAAAAGCTCGGTATCGAGAAGGAACTCGCGCCGAAGGGCAAGATGATCGAGCGCATCCCGGTTGCTTCAGTGGTTGCCAAGGGCGACTACGAAGTGGGCTTTCAACAGGTGGCCGAACTGTTGCCGGTTCCCGGCGTGACATTCGTGGCGAAGATTCCGGAAGACGTTCAGTCGGTTACCCGCTACGCCGCTGGCATTCCGGTCAGTACCGAGCACCCGAAGCAGGCGAAGGCATTGCTCGATTACCTGGCGTCCCCAAAAGCGCAGGCCACGGTGCAGTCTACCGGGCTGGATTCAGTTCCCCGCTGAACGTAGCGGCATCTTCCTGACCAGTCGTTCCAGTTCAAGGGCTGCAGGCGTCAATGTCCTCCCGCGACTTTTGATCAGCCCTACGTTGCGAACCACTTCAGGTGCAACCAATGGCACGCTCACCAGAAACGGGTGAGCGGTCATCGGCATGGCAATCGAGGGCACCGCCGCCACGCCGAGGCCGGCCTCCACAAGGCCGATCATGGTGGTGACATGCCGCGTTTCGCAGATACTCTCCTTGTTCGGGCGTGAGAGCGCCAGCGCCTGATCCAGTACCAGACGGTTACCTGACGTTATGTCCAGAGCGATGTAGTCGTGGCGGTACATTTCCTCCCAGCTCACGCTGGCGCAGGTCGCAAGCGGGTGATCCCGGCGGCAGGCCATCACATAGCGTTCCTGAAGAAGCAATTCGAAGTCGACCTCCGGTGCCAGATTGCCGCTGAAACTCACCCCGAAATCTGCCTCGCCAAGGGCAACTGCGCTGTTGACCTCGTTGGCGCTGGCATCCATGACGCGGATTCTGATTTTTGGAAACAGCTTATGAAACTCGCTGATGACCTGCGGCATGAAGTAGTAGGCGGCTGACGGCACGCAAGCAATGGTGACGCTACCCATCCGGGTGGAACCGACGCCATCGATGGTCATCAATGCGATGTCGAGGTCATCCAGTATTCGCTCGACCTGAGGCAGAAATGCACGGCCCACCGTGGTCAGGCTGACCCTGCGGGTGGTCCGTTCAAACAGCTTCACGTTCAGCGCAGACTCAAGCTTTTCTATACGGCGGCTGAGTGCAGGCTGGGTGATCTGCACGGTTTCAGCGGCCTTGCGGAAGCTGCCATTCTCGACCACGGCACGAAATGCCTGGAGGTCGTTTAGGTCGAAATTGATGGGCATTGCATGACCAGGATTATTGATTCGGTATGGACATCAATATATCAGGTTGCGCGGGCAGGGCAGTCAGGCCGTCAAGGTCTTCGCAAGCGCAATCGCGTTCGGTATATCAAGCTGGCTGGAGGCAAATGATTTGATCAGCAACGAATTTGGCAGGGCCCAGTCCCACTTCTCCCGTATCAGATTCTTCACATCTTTCAGCAGTGGTTCCACGTCGGTTGCGTCCAGTTCCGCAATCCTGCCCAGTGCTGTCAGCACGCTTTCCTGAGAGGCGCTGATTTCGAGTACTAGTCCCGAAGCTGTGCACATGACCCCAGCCTGGTTAAGCAGCAAGCACAGCGCATCATTGGTGTAGTCGCCCGCCCAGGTCAGCAGATAGCTGTTTGAGGTCGATCCCGTCAGACACTGGTCAGCTAGCCCCAGCCGGTGAAATGTCTGGCGCGCTTCCGCCAGTAGGACTTGTGCATTGGCATCGAGGAACGGGCAGGGGGTGACCTCCGTCAGTACCGCGCGCATTTCTTTACGCACCCGGTCATGGATCTTTGCGCCCAGTCCGTCGAATACCGGAGGTTCGCCGCCACGGGCGCGTTTGACAGTAATGACTTTCTTTTCCAGGTCCACATCCATGACCTGCCAGCGTTTGCCTGCAAAGATGATGCGTTGCCCGAGGGTCAGCGGGCGGCTGACAGGAATGGAACCTAGCGGCTTGCCATCGAGAAGCAGCCTGAATTCTTCGTCGCTGCTGAACGCGCTGTAGAACTCGTAGTGGTTGACCAGCTTTTCACCGATCTCGCCAGGCAATAGCAGGCCAGAGCTGTCCTGGACGATCAGTTTCTTTTCACCCAGAGTCTTGAGAAGGGCCATGAAGTCGTTTTTATCAACGGCCGCGAATGTTCCGCTCGCGATCAGCTCATTCCAGAGCTGTGAAGCATGTGCACCACCTTGCTGCGCAATCGTAGACAGGCATTGCTGGACCAGCGTAGAGGCGTGCAGGCCGTTTGCTCTTGGAGGTTCGAACCACTTTTCGATCAACAATCGAATCATGGCGATTGTCTGCACCAGGTTTTGCCGGAGCTGATCCGAGAGGTCTGAATCAGGTGTCAGGGTGTCTTCCTGGCAGTAGGCGCGAAGTGTGGCGGGCTCACCTGCGCGACGCCCGGAGCGGCCTAGTCGCTGGCGCAGGCTCGCCACTGATGGCGGAGGTCCGATCTGCGCGACCGCCTTGATGTTACCGATATCGATGCCAAGTTCGAGGGTCGTTGTGCAGACGGCCGAGGCGGGCGGGCTGCCGGCCTTCAGTGCTCGCTCCGTATCTTCACGCAAGTCTCGAGACAAGCTTCCGTGGTGAGGCAGGAACTCGTTCGGCAAACCGTCGTTTTCGCACAAATGCCGCAGCCGGTCGGCGTACCATTCAACTTTGTCGCGGCTATTGGGAAAGATCAGATTGTTACTGCCACGTAATACCTTGTACATATGCGCGGCTATAGCGTGTCTGGTCCCGGAGACATCCTCTTTCTGCTCTTCATCCTGATCGTTGTCGTTGTCTTTTGTGACGACCATCTGCAGGTTTGCCGCCAGTTTCTTCATCGGCAGCATGGTGTAACCACGTACCTGAACCTGAAGGTCCTGGCCCGACGTTTGAGAAATGATTTCGTCCATGCGCTGGCCTTGCCCCGGACGCAGGAACTCGCGGGCGAGCGCCATCTCACCTAGGGTTGCAGACAGCCCTACGCGTGGCAGCTTTTTGCCGACGACCGTTTCCACGCGATGCATCAGGGACTGCAATTGTTTGCCGCGCTCGCTGCCGATGAAAGCATGTAATTCGTCGATGACGATGTAGCGAAGGGGCTGAAAGAGGCCAGCAAGTGCCGAGCCCCGGTTCACGAACAGGGCTTCCAGCGACTCGGGGGTTATGAGCAGTACACCGCTGGGCGATTTCAGAAAACGATGCTTTCTGCTTGCCGAAACATCCCCGTGCCAGCCGACCACCGGGATCTCCAGATGCTCGCAAAGACGTGTCAACCTGTCCCACTGATCATTGATCAAGGCTTTGAGCGGGCTGATATAGAGCACAGCGCCCGGCGCATCGGTATTGTTGAGCAAATGGGTCAGAATGGGCAGAAATGCCGCCTCGGTCTTGCCCGCTGCGGTGGAGGCCGCAATTATAACGTCGCGATCAGCGTCGATCAGCGCAGGGATGGCCCATTCCTGAGCATCCCTTAGCGATGTCCAGCCTTGCGACCACACCCATTGCTGTACATTGGGGTGAAGCCGTTGGAATGCGGATGAGTCAGAGCTTGAAGCTTGTGAGTTCATTATCGGCCTCTACAGTGAAATCACTTTTGCCGCCGTCATCCCTGGCAATGTCAATGGCGCCCACAAGGTTTCTCCAGTTGGCCTCAGGGTTTTGCTCCAGAACCGCCAACAGGTTGATAAACGCGGTAATGGTGGTGCGTGGCGTTCTAAAGTAAGCCTCACCCAGACGCTGACCGCAGTGCTCGATAAAGGCCGGGATCGCCTCTTCCGGAAGCAGGTATTGTTCCGCGTCGCCGTATGCATAAACGTTACGCAGGTTCAGCAGCAGGACATAGAAGTCCTCCGGGGTCAGGCTGGTCAGCCGAATGACAGGGCCGGAAAGATCAACGTAGCCTGTCTTGGCAAAGGTGTTTTCTGCAAGGCGCGATTGCAGGGCCGGGTAGCTGTAGAGGCCGCGGCGAGTGTCCATCAGAAATTCCGGCGTGCCGCCCAGAACAAAGCCCAGCCCGTCAGTCGATCCTTGCAGGGAGTCATTGAGGATGCGCAGGATCTGTTCATAGTTCGCATTGCGAGCCTGCGTGTTGGCAAGCTTGTAGAGGTTGACCAATTCGTCCAGGCACACCATAAGCCCGCCGAAGCCTGCCAGACGCACAAATCGGGAAAGCAGTTTGAGCTGATCGTAAACGGACGCGTCGTCAACGATGCTTCTGACTCCCAAGGCCGCGCGAGCGTCTGTCCTGGTTGTGAATTCTCCCCGAAGCCAGCGGATTGCATCGGCTTTCAGCTGTTCGTTCCCTTCGTTAAAGCCTCGGCAGTAAGCGGCTATGACTTCGGCAAAGTCATAGCCGTTGACCATTTCCGTAAGCTCGGCGAGGTTCTGGCGTATGACCGTCTCGCTGTCTACGCCTTTGCTACTCGCGTGGGTTCTGGCCTGGGAAATAAACTTTTCGACAATACCCTGAAGTGCGCCACCGTCCGGCTTGGTGCGTGTAGACATGTTCTTCGCAAGCTCGGCGTACAGGGAGCGGGCCTGACCGCCCGAGGCGTGCAGGCGTCGATCGGGGTTCAGATCGGCGTGCATCGTCACCAGCTTGCGTTCCATCGCAATGCCTCTGACCAGGTTGAGGAAGAAAGTCTTGCCCGCGCCATACTCGCCGACCACGATGCGAAAGGCAGAACCGCCTTCGGCCAGCCGGTCTACATCCTTGATAAGAGCTGACAGCTCACCCGCCCGTCCGACCTGGATCAAGTGCTGCCCGACACGAGGAACGACACCCGCGCGCAGTGATTGAATGACCGCATCGCGATCCTTGGCTCGTATCTTGTTCATAGGGCAAGCTCGCTTAAAATATCCGGGTTGATTTCGATAGGGTCATCGCCCTCGGAAACCGGCATGTCGAACAATTCGAATGCCATATCGTTGATTTGCTCCAGCGCGCCGTCGAGCATCAACGCCATCTCCGCCGTTGCGATTTCCAGCTCTCGTCGACTCCATTGGTTGCGCGAAACCAGCAGGCGCAGAAACGTAGAGTGGCCCGCATCAAGCCCATGAAGATGGGCGTCAGTGTCTGGGGTGTCTTGTGATGCATCGTCTTCGGCTATCTGCTTGTCATCCTGCTGCTCGTCCTCCTGATCGTCGCGAAAAACATCAGCCAGCAGCGCCGACGCCTCTGCCGTTTCACGTCGCAATTGGGCAACCCTGCCCATGTCCAGCACGATTCCGGAGCCTGGCTTCTTGTCGGGCCCTGTTGCTGTAGTGGCTGACAGCGCTGTCGATACCGGGCCTGTCTGCGAACCGGCCGCAGCACCATGGAGGTTGCTGTAAAGGGTGTGAGGATCGAGTCGAAGTGCCCTGTATATCCGCTCAAGCAGTCTGACTTTCTCAGGCGTAACCGCTCCGTCAGCGTGGGCCAGGTGAGTCAGGCAACCGACGATGGTCTGCTTTTCGTCCTGATTTAGCGAGCTCAGCTTCTTTTTCAGGCTTGCCAGGTTGGGCGGCTGCTGCAGTTGCATCAACAGATATGCCTTGAGACGTGTTCGATGCGAGATACGCAGATGACCCCATGAGTCGATATGCTGTTCGAGCAGTGTAACTGCACGCTGGCTTGTGCCTCTATCAACCGTTGCAACACTGCTGGCGAGATCCAGAGTGACAACAGCCGCATTGTAATCCACTGTCACCCTCGACATGCCTGGATCGGGCTCGGTCACAAACAGAACGATGCTGTCCTCAGTTTTGGGCGCACGATTGCCTGCCAGCACATCCGGCTCCATACCTATGTGCATGCCTTCAAGCACTTTTGTCAGCGCGACGATCTGGTTGCGTGCCTGGGCACCGTCAGACTTGAAACGTATGGCCAGTTGATCAAGCGTCGTCAGCTTCGTAGCAGTCCTGACCTCCGATTGAAGCTGTCGCAGTTCATGTCTGGCGTATTCGGGCCATAGCGACACGGGCAGCAATAGCAGCGCCTCCAATGACTCATGCTTATTGAGATCATCGGCATTGCGGCCCATGTACCGACTGAATGGAGCAAGTACTGAAGCACAGCTCTGCACGAGGAGTTGAATTTTCTTGCGAGTGGCGGACGTAATGCTGACGTCTGGCAGGTCGCCCACCGGGATTTCCGGTACATCGAGGTAGGCGGACGATGGGCGATAGGCGACCCATAGTCTGGTCTTGTTTCTCAGCAGCTTCAGGCCATCGGGAAACTGTTCTTCATATTCGGCCCTGAACAGCCGCTGAAACAGATCTGTGCATCTGCCAACAGGTTTGCCACGCGAGATATTCGGATCCGTCAGCGCCCAAGACAAGGCCCAGGATGCATTCAGCGGGTGTTTGTCGATGGCCATCTGACCTAGCGCCACTCGCAGCACGATGGGCATTTCATAGTAGTCGGCCGACTCCATTGGTGGCTCGCGCAAATACATCTGCCCTGAAATGACAGGCATGCTCAGGTATTCGAGAAGCCGCGAAGCCTGGTTGCAAAACGAAAAATCCCGATGATAAACAGTCCGCAAACGCTCGATTTCCTCTCTTAAAGCGGGAATTTCTTTTCGTGCGTCGGGATCAGAAAGGCTGTCGATCAGTAAACGCCGTTCAAGGCCGTGGAAAAACATGAACAGGTAACCGCTGCTTGCTTCAGGATCGCAACGTCCCCCTGCCACCCACTGCAGATAGCCCCGGCGTGCCGCAGGTTCGAGGTCTTTATAGGTCGACCAATAGTATGCCGACCGTGCAGCGGGAGGCGCATCGGAACCGGCCACCGGCAAGGCAGCGTCTATGAAAGAAGGTTCGGATAGCCTGAATTCCGGGTTTTGCGTTCCTGTGTAGATCATGCCGCCGGGCAAGGTGATATCGGCCACGTTGAACGGCTCCCCTGGACGCAGCCATCTGGCCTTCGCCGGACGATCAGGTGCCTTGGGAATGCTGAAAGAGTTGGTGCCGGGAGAGTCCTGCCGGATGGTAAAGAACTCAGACTCACGCTCTGTATGGCGCATTTGCGGAGCGAAGGCCGAGGGCGCCTGTTCCGGCGCTATGTCCGCCTGCGGTTGTGTACCGCGAACAAGGTTGGGAGACGGTCTGCTGAAGCGCGCATAGCGCCCTATGGCCAGGTCGGAGAAGCCCTCATCGGAAGCCGTTGTATGGATACGGTCGGGATAAGGCTGAGTGCCGCCCGCGAGATTGCCTGACGCTCGACTGAAGCGGGCATATCGACCGATCGCGAGGCGTTCGAGCTCTTCATCGATAAGGCGTATTTCAAAGGTGTCTGACACTGAGCCGTGACTGTCAGACTCGGCAGCATGCCGAATCTCGCCCGCGTGGGGTTGCGTGCCTCCAACAGGATGGACAAGCGTTCGGCTGGGTGCCATTGGGATCTTCCATGGTTCATCGGCTGGCAAACTGGCAGTATCCACATTTTGTCAGCGCGGGCCAAGCGTGGGCGGATGAGCTTGCGATTGCATTAGCCAAACCCCAGAAACGACAAAGCCCTGAATAATCAGGGCTTTGCGCTACCAAATATGGCGGAGGCATAGAGATTCGAACTCTAGGACCTGTTACAGTCGGCAGTTTTCAAGACTGCTGCCTTAAACCACTCGGCCATACCTCCACTATCGTTGCGGGCGCCATAATACCGGAATGAAACAAGCTGTCAAACTCTGTGACTAGCCAGTTGCAGTGCCTCTGTTATGATCTTTGCAACTCAACATTTCAACAGGAAGGAGTTTCGCCATGCGCGAACAGGATTACAGCCTTAAAACCGGCATGCAGGCCGACCAGCTAGAGGTTAGTCGTGTCCTGCGCAACACTTACGGTCTTCTCGCTCTGACGCTGGCTTTTAGTGGTGTCATGGCATTTGTCGCTCAGCAGATGCGCGTCGGCTATCCGAACATTTTCGTGGTACTGATCGGCTTCTATGGTCTGTTTTTCCTGACCAATAAATTGCGTGATTCGGTCTGGGGCCTGGTTTCGACCTTCGCCTTGACAGGTTTCATGGGTTTCCTGCTTGGCCCTATCCTTAACCGTTATCTGGGCATGGCCGGTGGCGCTGAAGTCGTCAGCTCCGCTTTCGCGATGACCGCACTGGTTTTCGGCGGTCTGTCGGCTTACGTGTTGATCACCCGCAAGGACATGAGCTTCCTGGGTGGCTTCATCACCGCAGGCTTCTTCGTTCTGCTTGGCGCAGTAGTGGCCAGCATGTTCTTCCAGATCAGCGGTTTGCAACTGGCGATCAGCGCAGGCTTCGTGCTGTTCTCTTCGGTCTGCATTCTGTTCCAGACCAGCGCGATTATTCAGGGTGGTGAGCGCAACTACATCATGGCGACGGTCAGCCTGTATGTATCGATCTACAACCTGTTTATCAGCCTGCTGCAGATTTTCGGCATCATGAGCCGCGACGACTGATGACTTCGGCCTGAGTACTCAGGCCGTTGCGCTTCAAATGCGTTAAACAAAAGCCCCGATCTTTCGGGGCTTTTGCATTTCCGGGATTTGAGAAGTGTCAGGATCTCAGGTGATGGCGATATGCCTTTCCGGCAGCCTGGGAAGGGCAAGCCGGATTGGTCAGAGACTGTCCGTCCAGTCAAATTACGCATGGTAGGCAACCTGACCGATCAGTCATCTTTATCAAGATTGTCCTCGTCTGCTCAAGCACTTATCAGCTTTTGATCATCACAAAAAATAATATCGGACGATTCCCCAAGGCCTGTGGCACTTCCTCGTTTTGGGCTAATTGACATCATGGAACAGAGCTGGACACAAGATTTCTAAATGTGTCAGCTTTGTTACGCTTCAACGCATTACGCACCACAAGGCGAGTGACTGGACTCTCTCGCTACAGGGGGAGTCCTGCCGTACCTAACCTGTTAATCAGCAAACAAGGAAGTGTCATGACGAAAGTCAAAGAAAATGCTGCAATTCAACTCTCTGCTGCTACCAGCACCTCTTTCGACCAGATCAATACGTTCGCTCACCAGTATGACCGTGGCGGTAACCTCACGATCAATGGCAAGCCTTCGTACTCGGTCGATCAGGCCGCCGATTACATCCTTCGCGACAACGCTGCGTGGACTGATCGCGATGGCAACGGCACTATCAACCTCACATACACCTTTCTGACCGCCAAACCTGCCTGGGGACTTTCAGTGCGTTCAACGCACAGCAGAAAGCACAGGCCGTATTGTCGATGCAATCCTGGGCAGACGTTGCCAAGGTCAGCTTTACCCAGGCCGCTTCCGGCGGCGACGGGCATATGACCTTCGGTAACTACAGCAACCGCAGCGCAGGCGGGGCGGCTTTTGCCTACCTGCCCAGCGGCAACAGCCGCACTGACGGCCAGTCCTGGTACCTTGTCGATAACAGCTACTAGGTCAACACCACCCCGGACAATGGCAACTACGGCCGTCAGACCCTCACTCATGAAATCGGCCATACTCTGGGCCTGTCTCACCCGGGTGACTACAATGCGGGCGAGGGCAATCCGAGCTACAAGGACGCCACTTACGCAGAAGACACCCGTGGCTACAGCGTCATGAGTTACTGGAGTGAGTCCAACACTGACCAGAACTTCGTCAAGGGCGGCGCTCCGTTATACTCTTCGGCACCGTTGCTGGATGACATCACTGCCGTTCAGCAGCTCTATGGCGCGAACATGAGCACCCGTGCCGGTGATACGGTCTACGGTTTCAACTCCACCGCCGGGCGTGATTTCTACAGCGCCACTTCTGCCTCTTCCAAGGTGGTGTTCTCGGTGTGGGACGGCGGGGGCAAGGATACCCTCGACTTCTCGGGTTTCACCCAGAACCAGAAGATAAACCTCAATGCGGCCTCGTTCTCGGACGTGGGTGGCATGGTGGGTAACGTTTCAATTGCCAAAGGCGTGGTGGTTGAAAACGCGGTGGGCGGTTCGGGCAACGACCTGTTGATCGGCAATGCCGCTGCCAACGACCTTAAAGGTGGTGCCGGCAACGACATCATCTACGGTGGTGGCGGTGCCGACAGCCTGACCGGTGGTGCTGGTGCAGACATTTTTGTGTTTGGTGCCAGTTCCGATTCCAACCGTGCAGCGCAGGATACGATTCGTGACTTTGTCAGCGGTCAGGACAAAATCGATGTATCGGCCATTTCCACGCTGAGCGCGCTGCAGTTCGTCAACGCGTTCAGCGGCCATGTCGGCGAAGCGATCCTCAGCTACAACCAGAGCAGCAATCTGGGTAGCCTGGCGATCGACTTCACAGGTCAGGGTGTGGGGGACTTCCTCGTAGGGACTGTTGGTCAAGCGTTGGCTACTGATATCGTGGTTTAATCTGTAACAATCATGGACGACCCTGCTGTCGTCCATGATCTGGAAAGTACCCCATCATGAAGATCAATCACGTTGTTCGAATCGTGCCAGTGGCTTTTGCGCTGCTGGTGGGTATTTCTGGAGCAAGCATGGCCATGAGTTTGAAACTGCCCGACCCAGCTGAGCTAAGTGGCAAGTGGCGACTTTCGCTTCAGGGAAACACGGACGAAGTTTGTGAGCTGCACCTCAACACTGATGTACCGAAACTGACGGGCGATCTCGCCTGTGCAGTAAAGTGGTTGCACGAAGCCCCCACTGGCTGGTTTCCGACTCCGGATGGCCTGGCATTTACCGACAAGGAAGGCAATCGCCTGATTCACCTCAATAACATGGGGGAGCAGATCTATCAGGCGCGTCTGCCCGGCGGTGAAGTGCTGGTTCTTGGACGGCTCGCCGATTAAGCGTTTCATGGACCTGCGCGAGTTGTTTGTTAAAACCCAGGGATGTCACTCCGTCACCAGCAAGACCATCAAGGAACAACCATGAGTGCGTTGCCCCAAAGCGCCCGGCCGCCGCTTTATAAAGCGCTGGCTGACTACAAGAGCGTGTTGATTGGTGTCGGTTGTTTTACCGCGCTGATCAACGTGTTGATGCTCGCTCCATCGATTTACATGTTGCAAGTCTATGACCGTGTACTGACGTCGCAGAACCAGACTACCCTGGCCATGCTGACGCTGATGGTGGTCGGGTTCTTTGCGTTTATCGGCCTGCTGGAGATGGTCCGCAGCTTTGTGGTAATCCGCATCGGCAGCGAGCTGGAGAGGCGTTTCAATCTGCGCGTCTATCAGGCTGCGTTCGAGAGCAACCTGCACGCCGGACAGCGTCAGGCTGGGCAGGCGCTGGGTGACCTGACCTTTATCCGTCAGTTTCTCACCGGGCCGGCGTTGTTCGCGTTCTTCGACGCCCCGTGGTTTCCCATCTACCTGGCGGTGATCTTCCTTTTCGACCCTTGGCTTGGCGTGCTGGCCAGTGTGGGGACAGTGTTGCTGGTCGGACTGGCCTGCCTCAACGAATGGCTGACCCGCAAACCGCTGGCCGAGGCCAGCGGGTACTCGCAGCAGTCTGCGCAATTGGCGACCCGGCACCTGCAACAGGCCGAGGCGATCCAGGCGATGGGCATGCTCGAAGTGCTGCGGCGTCGCTGGTTCCATGTGCATGGGCGCTTTCTGGTCTTGCAAAACCGTGCCAGTGACACTGGAGCGGTGATCAGTTCGATCAGCAAGGCCCTGCGCCTTTGTCTGCAGTCGCTGGTGCTGGGCCTGGGCGCACTGCTGGTGATAAACGGAGACATGACCGCAGGCATGATGATCGCCGGTTCGATCCTCATGGGAAGGGTCCTCAGCCCCATCGATCAACTGATCGCAGTCTGGAAACAATGGAGTTCTGCACGCCTGGCTTACGGACGTCTGGACCAGTTACTCAAGACCTACGCCGAGCCCGCGCCGCGCATGCCACTGCCAGCACCGCGCGGTCAGATCAGCGCGGAACAGGTCAGCGCTGCGCCTCCGGGCAAGACATCGGCGACGATTCAGCAAGTGAGCTTTCAACTGCAAGCTGGTGAAGTGCTCGGTGTACTGGGAGCATCCGGTTCCGGCAAATCGACCCTGGCACGCGTGCTGGTCGGTGTCTGGCCGGTGCTGGGTGGAACGGTACGTCTGGACGGGGCCGACATGCATCGCTGGGACCGCGAGGCGCTGGGCCCCTATATCGGTTATCTGCCGCAGGACATCGAGCTTTTCGGTGGCACCGTGGCAGAAAACATCGCGCGTTTTAGCGAGGGCGACGCGAGCGCCGTGGTTGCTGCTGCGCAACTGGCGGGCGTACACGAATTGATTCTGCGCCTGCCGCAGGGCTACGACACGCGGCTGGGCGACGATGGCGCTGGCTTGTCAGGCGGTCAGAAACAGCGCGTCGCGTTGGCCCGAGCATTGTATGGCGATCCGCGACTGGTGGTACTTGATGAGCCCAATTCCAATCTGGACGCCGCGGGCGAAGCGGCTTTGACTCAGGCGATCGCTGAGCTCAAGACCCGCGGTTGTACCGTCGTGCTCGTCACCCACCGCACACAGTCTCTGAACCAGACCGATCGTCTGCTGGTGCTGAGCGAAGGTCGCATGCAGGCATTCGGCACCACGGCTCAGGTGTTGCAGGCTTTGTCCGGACAGGCATCGCCCGGGCAAGCACCGCAGCACCCTCAATCGCAATCTCGCCCTGCACCCGCCGGGCTTTCCATGAGCCGTCAGTACGGCACGCAGAACAGGCAGTCCGACGTATGAACAGCCCCATCGACACTCATTACGCCGTGCCGGGCAAGGAGCGCGGCGTGCAGTTCTTCGTTCGCGCAGGCTGGATTCTCATGCTGGCAGGGGCGGGCAGCTTCTTTCTGTGGGCCAGTCTCGCCCCGCTGGATCAGGGCATTGCCGTGCAAGGCACCGTCGTGGTGTCGGGCAAGCGCAAGGCCGTGCAGTCGCTGGATGGCGGCGTTGTAAGCAAAATTCTCGTCAGCGAAGGCCAGTCGGTAAAGGAGGGCGAGCCGCTGTTTCGCCTTGATCAGACTCAGGTCGAGGCCGACGTGCAATCGCTGCGTGCCCAGTATCGAATGGCCTGGGCCAGCCTGGCCCGCTGGCAGAGCGAGCGCGACAACCTGGATGAGGTGCACTTTCCCGCAGAACTGATTGCCGCCGGGCAGGGGCAGAACCCCGACCCGCGTCTGGCGCTCGTGCTTGAGGGCCAGCGGCAACTGTTCAGCAGTCGGCGACAGGCGCTGGCTCGAGAGCAATCCGGTTTGCAGGCGAGTATCGAAGGTGCCGGGCTGCAACTCGCCGGTATGCGCCGCGCTCGATCGGACCTGCTGGCTCAGGCTGACTCGCTACGCAAGCAACTGAGTAACCTGGAGCCCTTGGCGCAGAACGGTTTCATTCCAGGCAACCGTCTGCTGGAGTTTCAACGCCAGCTTTCTCAAGTGCAGCAGAGCCTGGCGCAGAACGCAGGCGAAACCGGGCGGATAGAGCAGGGGATCGTCGAGTCGCGGTTGCGTCTTCAGCAGCAGCGCGAGGAATATCAGAAAGAAGTGCGCAGCCAGTGGGCCGATGCCCAGGTCAAGGCGCTTACCCTTGAGCAACAACTGGCTTCGGCAGGTTTCAGTCTGCAGCACAGTGCAATTCTTGCCCCTGCTGATGGCATCGCCGTCAACCTGGGCGTGCACACCGAAGGCGCAGTGGTGCGTGCCGGTGAAACCCTGCTGGAAATTGTACCGCAGGGCACACGGCTTGAAGTCGAAGGGCGTCTGCCGGTGCAGTTGATCGACAAGGTCGCCAGCCATTTGCCGGTCGATATCCTCTTCACTGCGTTCAATCAAAGTCGCACGCCGCGGGTTTCCGGTGAGGTAAACCTGATTTCCGCCGATCAGATGCAGGATGAGAAAACCGGCCAGCCCTATTACGTGCTGCGCACTTCGGTGGGCGATGCGGCACTGGAAAAACTCAACGGGTTGGTGATCAAGCCGGGCATGCCCGCTGAAATGTTTGTGCGCACGGGCGAACGCTCGCTGCTCAATTATCTGTTCAAACCTTTGCTGGACCGTGCCGGCTCCGCGTTGACGGAGGAATAGGATGTCTCGTCATCCCCTGAAAGCCGCTTTGCTGACGGCCATCCTGCTGGGCACTGCTTCATTGAGTCATGCGATGGGCCCGTTTCAGGTCTATGAGCTGGCGCTTCGCAACGACCCGACTTACCTGGGCGCGCTCAAGGAGCGCGATGCGGGCCTGGAAAACCGGGTGATTGGTCGTGCAGGCTTGTTGCCGCGTGTTTCATACAGCTACAACAAAGGACGCAACGACTCCAAGGCCACCCTCAAAGGCGGCCGTGAAGACACCACTGACCATCGCCACTACAACAGCTTTGGTTCAAGCCTGACGGTTCAGCAGCCGCTGATCGATTACGAAGCCTATGCCAATTACCGCAAAGGCCTGGCCCAGGCGTTGTTTGCCGACGAGACCTTTCGCAGCAAGAGTCAGGAATTGCTGGTGCGGGTTCTGACCCTTTATACCCAGGCACTGTTCGCGCAGGACCAGATCAATATAGCCCGCGCCAAACAGCAGGCGTTCGACCGCCAGTTTGCGCAGAACCGGCAAATGTTCCAGCAAGGCGAGGGTACCCGCACCGACATTCTTGAAGCGGAATCGCGCAACGAGCTGGCGATTGCCGAGCAGATAGAAGCCAGCGACGAGCAGGACGCGGCCCTGCGCGAACTGGCCGCGTTGCTGGGCGAGTCGAGTATCGATGTTGCGCAGTTGGAGCCGTTGAGGGACAGTTTTCAGGCGCTGGTGCTGGCACCGTCCAGCTTTACCGAGTGGCATGCGCTGGCCATGGCCAACAGCCCGATCCTGGCCTCGCAACGCCAGTCGCTGGAAGTGGCGCGATACGAGGTGGAGCGCAACCGCGCCGGGCATCTGCCGACGGTGAATGCTTACGCGAGTATCCGTCAGAACGAATCGGACAGCGGCAACACCTACAATCAGCGTTACGACACCAACACGATAGGTATCGAGCTCAGTCTGCCGCTGTACGCCGGAGGCGGCACCAGCGCCTCGGTGCGTCAGGCCAACAGCAAGCGCGAGCAGGCGGAATACGAGCTGGAGGGCAAGACCCGCGAAACCCTGATCGAGCTGCGTCGCCAGTTCAACGCCTGTGCGTCAGGGGTGAGCAAGTTGCGCGCTTATCAGAAAGCACTGGTCTCTGCACAGGCACTGGTCGAGTCGACACGTCAGAGCATTCTCGGCGGCGAGCGCATCAGCCTGGACGCACTCAACGCCGAACAGCAGCTTTACAGCACCCGGCGTGATCTGGCGAAAGCCCGTTACGATTACTTGATGGCCTGGATCAAACTGCATTACTACGCCGGTACGTTGCGCGACACCGATCTGGCGCGTATTGACGAGGCCTTCGTTGTGGCGCGCTGAGTGTCGTTGGTCAGTTCTGCGCGGTGAAACGCGCCAGCGAGAAGGCTGAAAGGTCTACATCGCTGGTGCCGTGAATACAGCGTTGCGCAAGGGCCAGCCCGAGCCCGGCTGAGTGTTTGAAGCCGTGACCGGAGCAGGCCGAAACCACTGTCACGTTCTTCAGATGGGGGTGTTCATCGATGATGAAGTGGCAGTCCGGCGTGACGGTGTAGGCGCAGACCGAAGACTTGACCACGTTCGGCGTCAGTCCCGCAATCTTGCCCTGCACCTGGGTCTGGAACATTTCCTGCTCCTCCCTTGCCGTAACAGTGCGGTCCAGCTGGTCGGCAGCGGATGCTTCAATGTATTGGTCGGTGGCGACCTTCATACTGTTTTCACCGGGCAGGGGCGGGAAGCCATAGTTGACATCATCCTCCCCGGGCCCGTGAGTCAGAATGAAGCTCGGCGAACGTGGTGCAAAAGCGGCATTCTCCTGCAACTCGAACCAGAACAGCTTTTGCCGACACACCCGCAGCAGATCGCGGAACGGAGCGCCGAGCAATTCGGCTGACCACATGCCCGCACTGACCACGACCTTGTCAGCGATGATCGTGCCCTTGTCGGTGGTAATACGCACCTGATCACCCTGTGCCTGTAAGTGCGTGACCGTCTCATGGGTCAGCAACCTTGCGCCGTGTTGCCTCGCCAGACGCAGCTGTACCGCGATGCAGCGCTCTGGCCGGACAAATCCGCCTTCGGGTTCAAAGTAGCCAATGGCGGTATCCCGAACAGGGGTGAATTGGGGAAAGCGCTCGCGAATGGCCGCCGCCGACAATACTTCGTGCTTCACGCCATAGGTGCGGGCCAAAGCGATGGTCTGGTGGGTGAAGTCTTTACTGTCTTCAGGATCGTACGCAGGGCTGGAGGTCATCACCAGCACTCCGCACTGCTCGAACAGCGACTCGCCGCTCAGCGCCTCAAGTTCGCGCCAGATGCTGTGCGAACTGCGTACCAGCGGCAGGTATTGCGGGCCCTCGCCAACCGACAGTCGTGTGATGCGGGTATCGCCGTGGCTGGAGCCTTGTGTGTGCGGAGGGGCATAGCGATCGACGCCAATTACATCGACTCCGGCCTTCGCCAGTTGATAGACAGTGGCTGCACCCATGGCACCCAGACCGAGCACGGCCACTTCACAACGCTGCTGCATAATCGGAATGCCTCGATAAATCGCCTATTTCACGCCGGACGGCCTGCCGAATCAACCGCCAAACGTGCATAAGGTTATGTCACGGAGCCCCAAGGGCCATTACCAGTGCCATCACACATGAGGGTGTGGGGAACCTGTAAAAATTTACGCTTGCGCTGCTCAGGGTTTTTAAGGTCCGAAATTGATGAAAAGTTGTCCACGGAAATCGTGGGTATGTCTGTGGGTAACTTTTTGAAACCCTTGTTACACGTGGCTTACAGCTGTGTGGTTATTTTATGAACAGCTCATGTTTTGCACTTCTATGCTGCTGCCACCAGGCCGGAAAACAGGTCCGCTATAAGCGATTTAAAGCACAAAAAAGAAATATTTTTCAAAAAAAAGCGCGACCCTCATCAGGTCGCGCTGCTTTGTTTACGAGTCAAGCGATGCTCGTTACACGAGAGGCTGATCGCTCCATTCACCGTTGACCAGACGACGCAGACCCAGCGGGTTGGCATTCTGCAACGCAGGCGGCAACTGGCTGTCGGCCAGGTTCTGATAGCAGACCGGGCGCAGGAAACGGTCGATGGCCAGAGTGCCTACCGACGTGCCACGTGCATCCGAGGTTGCCGGGTACGGGCCGCCATGCACCATGGCTTCACAGACCTCAACACCGGTCGGGTAGCCGTTGAACAGAATACGGCCGACTTTCTCTTCCAGTATCGGTTGCAGCCAATTGTATTGGCTCAGGTCTGCAGGTTCGCCGATCACAGTCGCGGTCAACTGGCCACGCAAGGCTTGCAGCGCGTCTTTCAACTGCGCATCGTCAGCGACCTCGATTATCAGCGTGGTCGGGCCAAAGACTTCTTCCTGCAACAACTGGTCGCCGTTCAACAGCAGACTGACGTCAGCCTTGAACAACTGAGCCTGCGCCTGTTTGCCCTCCTGCGGCTTGCCAGCCAGATGCGTCACGCCCGGATGCGACAGCAAATGCTCGACGCCTTTGCTGTAGCTGCGCAGACCGCCTGCGTTGAGCATGGTCTGCGGTGCCTGACTGCCCATCTGTTCGGTCAGTTGTTCGACGAACGTCGAAAACGCCGGGGAGCGCAGGCCGATGACCACACCAGGGTTGGTGCAGAACTGACCGGCACCCATCACCACCGAACCGGCGAGCTCTTTGGCCACGGTTTCGCCGCGTGCCTGCAGGGCACCTGGCAGCAACACTACCGGGTTGATGCTGGACATCTCGGCAAACACCGGAATCGGCTGTGGACGCTCGGCGGCCATTTTGCAAAGAGCGTTGCCGCCGTTCAGCGAGCCGGTGAAACCGACGGCCTGGATAGCCGGGTGTTTGACCAGACCTTCACCCACGCCGTTACCGAAGATCATGTTGAATACGCCTTTCGGCATTTGGGTGCGTTCTGCGGCGCGGATGATAGCGCTGGCCACCAGATCGGCAGTCGCCATGTGGCCACTGTGCGCCTTGAACACCACCGGGCAACCGGCAGCCAGTGCAGCAGCGGTGTCACCGCCAGCAGTGGAAAACGCCAGCGGGAAGTTGCTCGCGCCGAACACGGCAACCGGGCCCACACCGATGCGGTACTGGCGCAGGTCGACGCGTGGCAACGGCTTGCGATCCGGCAGGGCCAGGTCAATGCGTGCACCGACGAAATCACCGCGACGCAGAACCTTGGCAAACAGGCGCATCTGGCCGCTGGTACGACCGCGCTCACCCTGAATACGTGCCTGGGGCAGAGCGGTTTCCTGGCAGACGATGGCGACGAAATCATCACCCAACTGATCCAGTTCATCGGCAATGGCGTCGAGGAAGTCGGCGCGACGGGCCGGGCTCAGTTGACGGAATTCTGGAAAGGCAGCCTTGGCGGCGAGGGCGGCAGCGTCGATTTCGCCGTCGGTAGCCTGATGGAAGCTGTAAGGCAGTTCTTCGCCTGTTGTGGCATCCAGACTTTTTTGCAGGCTTTGGCCAAGAGCGCTGCGGCCGCCAGCGATGAAATTCTGGCCGAGAATGTTAGGCATCGGTATCTCCTGTTGTTTTGAGGTTGGAGGTCGGTATGGAAGGTATCCGGACCGGCGCTCCTTATGGGTTGCCGAGTTGCTTTACAGATTGTCAGTGATGTGGCGTGTAAAAGCAGGCCAGCGATCATTTTTTCTAAAACCGGTGGGCAGTCATCGTACAACCTGATTCGCTGCTGATGCAACTGTCGGCCTGATTTGCCAAGTCAAGCGCCGCTGCTCTTTATAGCGCATGGGCGCGATCAGGCTTCTATCGTGGCGCGCTTTTGTGACCTTTTAAGGTGGTGTAGCGTTGAGGTTGTGCAATGCATCCAGCACCTGGCGCAACGCCTTGCTGACCGGTTTGTCCTGGCGCAATGCAATTCCCAGCGTGCGGCTCAACCCCGGCACCAGCTGCAGCACCTGCAAACCGCGGCGGTGATGGACTGCAGCAACCGCCATGCGCGGCACAATGCTGTAGCCCAGGCCCGCAGCAACCATTTCCTTGATGGCCTCGATGCTGCCCAGTTCCATGACCGGCTTTACCCGGATCCCGGCCTGCAAGAACCATTCATTGATCAGCAGCCGCGTACTGCTGCCTGCTTCGAAGACCACCAGCGGTAGTTAGCAGAGGTGCTCCGGGGTCATTTCAGCGGCAATCGGCTGCTGGCTGCTGGCGAAGATCGCCACGAACTCATCCTCAAGCAGCGGGGTGATATGCAGACTGCGACCCGAGGCGGGCAGCGTCACCAGTGCGAGATCCAGACGGTTTTCTTCCACAGCCTTGAGAATGCCGTCCGTGTTGCCGGTGCTGACCC
Source organism: Pseudomonas amygdali (assembly GCF_002699855.1). Lineage (GTDB taxonomy): Bacteria > Pseudomonadota > Gammaproteobacteria > Pseudomonadales > Pseudomonadaceae > Aquipseudomonas > Aquipseudomonas amygdali. Next base: position 65,418 of record NZ_LKBW01000288.1, read on the forward strand.
GCACATCCAGTTGTGCAAAGCGACGGCGCAGTGCCTGCAACATGGGCGGCAGCAGATGAATGCAGGCGGTTGCGCCGGTACCGATCGCAACCTTTCCGGCAACGCCGCTGGCGTGACTGGACAACTCCAGCAGGGCGTCTTCGACCACCGCCTCAATGCGCGCAATATGCTACAGCAACGTAGTGCCCGCCGAGGTGGGCTTGAGCCGCTTGCCTACGCGCTCGATCAATTTCAGGTTCAACTGGTCCTCCAACTGCCGAATTTGCAGGCTTACCGCTGGCTGGGTCAGGTGCAGTCGCTCGGCCGCTGCGGAGAAGCTGCCGTGCGCTATGACCACCGAGAAGGTATGCAAGTGATTCAGGTTGAGTCGGCGCATGGCAAAGTATTTCTTATGCTGTGAATGATAAATCATAGCTTTTTTAACGGCTTGGTGAGCGGCATGATTGCACTCATCCAACGACATTTGCCCAGAGCCCGATATGACCCCGACCTTTATCCTGCGTGATGCGTGTGATCAAGACATACCTGCCGTACAGGCGATCTACGCCGATCATGTGCTGCATGGCATTTCCAGTTTCGAACTCGATCCGCCGAGTGTCGCCGAGCTGCTGCAGCGCCGTGCGCAGGTGCTCGTCAACGGCCTGCCATATCTGGTGGCCGAGCTCGCCGGGGAGGTGGTCGGCTATGGCTACGCCACACCCTATCGTCCGCGTCCTGCCTACCGCTTTACCTTAGAAGACTCGGTTTATATACGGGACGGTATGGGCGGGCGGGGCATCGGTCTGGCATTGCTTGGCGAGCTGGTACAGCACTGCGAGCAAGGCGGCTGGCGGCAGATGGTCGCGGTGATCGGCAATAGCGAGAATATCGCGTCGCTGCGTCTGCACGAGCGCCTGGGTTTTCGCCGTGTCGGGGTATTCGAGTCAGTCGGCTTCAAGCACGGTCGCTGGGTGGACACCGTGCTGATGCAGCGCATGCTCGGCGACGGCTCGGGCAGTGCACCTTCCGAGCGGGCCTGACTGACGTGGACCGCGCTGATCTGTCCAGGCTGGCGGTAGTCAAACTGGGGCTCGCGCAACTGATCAGTTGGGGTGTGACGTTTTATCTGCCGGGGGCTTTCGGCAATGCGATTGCCGATGATCTGGGCTGGAGCGGCCAGCAGGTCTTTTCCGGGCTGTCAGTCGCACTGTTGATCATGGGCCTGGTTTCGATCTTCAGTGCGCGTTTGCTCCAGCGTCTCGGTGCACGGCAGGTATTGCAATACGGGGCCGGGCTCAACGCGCTTGGCTGCTGCATGCTGGCTGTGTGCGAGACACCTCAGTCGTGGTTTTTTGGCTGGGCAGTGCTGGGCGTCGGCATGCGTCTGTCACTTTACGATGCGCTGTTTGCTGCATTGGCAGCGCTGTTCGGTGCACGCTCTCGGGCGCTGATGGTGCAGATTACCTTGTTGGGCGGGCTGGCTTCGGCGGTATTCTGGCCGCTGGGCCACGGCTTGTTGAATGCGTTGGGCTGGCGTAGTGCGGTTGCTGTCTACGGCTGCCTGGCATTGCTCAGCGGGTTATTGGTCAGCGGCCTGCCGGACTCCCTGTTGCCGGTCTTGAACGCCGGGCCAGCCGCGCCTGCGCACGCTGACACCACGGCCTGGATACCTCAGTTCGGCTACGCACTGAGCATGTCCCTGATCGCGTTCCTGTCAGTCGGCTTGTCTGCCCATTTACCCGCGTTGCTGGCTGGTTTGGGCGTGCCGGTCGTGCTGGCAGCGCTGTGGGGCATCGGTCAGACCTGCGCGCGTCTGGCGCAGGCTTTGTTGGCGCAGTCGATGCCAGCGCTGCGCCTGAATGTCTGGGTCGCTTCCGGAATGGTGCTGTGTTTTACCCTGGGGCTGCTCAGTCAGGGCCATACCCTGCTGGCCTGCATGTTCCTGGTCGGTTATGGCGCGATGAACGGGCTGGCCACATTGCTGAGGGCGAATCTACCCTTTGAGCTGTTTGCACATTCGCATTACGTACACCTGCAGGGCCGATTGCTGGCTCCTGCCTTTCTGCTGTCAGCTGGCGCTCCGTGGTTTTTTGCGTGGGTGCGTGAAGCGCAGGGCGGCAGCGGCCTGCTGTGGTTGTCGCTGGCGATCAGCCTGGTGTTGATTGCAGTGGCAATTGCATTGAATCTAAATGGCCGCGCAAAATGAAATTGTCCAACAATCCGGTTCAATAGCGTTGCCAGTAGTCGCCTGAATGGTTAGGGTACGCGGCTGTTCAAGAAGGAGCCTGATATGACTCTGCATGACCCCACGGAAACGGGCACGGCAGTCACCCGGCAGCGGCGCGCGCCAAAGGGTGAAAAGCGCCGCAAAGAGCTGCTTGATGCGGCCTTGCAAGTGTTTTCCCTTGAGGGCTATACCGGCGCTTCGGTGGCTAAGGTAGCGGCCATCGTCGGTATTTCCGTCGCCGGGCTGCTGCACCATTTTCCCAGCAAGATTTCGCTGTTGATGGGCCTGCTGGACCGACGCGATGAGGTCAATAGCCGAATTGCTGCCGAGGTGCGCACCGACAACACGTTGACCGCCCTGCTTGGCGGCCTGCGCGCAATCAACCGTTCAAACGCCACGGCGCCCGGCGTGGTGCGTGCCTTTTCGATTCTCAATGCTGAAAGTCTGCTGGAAAACCAGCCAGCCTTTGAATGGTTCCAGACGCGCTACGAGCGTATTCACGCGCACTTGATGGGACAGTTTGCAGGTTTGGTGGAGCGCGGGGAGGTGCGTGCGGATGTGGATCTGGACAAGATCATCCGGCAGATTCTGGCGATGATGGATGGCTTGCAGATTCAGTGGTTACGCTTTCCCGATCAGGTGGACCTGGTCGAGTGTTTCGATACCTACATTGCGCAGGTCGATGCAGCGGTAAGGGCTCGTCCCTGAGCCTTTATTTGTCCGTTTACCCTTCAGTCAGCTAACGCTTACTCGACGGTCTGCTTGAATACACCGCCGGTCTTGACCGGTGGTTTCTCGACCAGAACCGAGTTCAGAGCGGAGCGTGGCAGCGGGTTGCTGGTGGTGGTCGACAGTTCCTGACGGAACGAGTTGACCAGCTTGGCGTTCAGGCGGATGTCCTGCGACGAACCACCGAGCGACAGGTTGAAGGTGTCGGCATCGACCACCCACTGATTGGTTTTCACGTCGAAGTAGGCCAGCGAGCGGTCATTGAGTTCAATGGTCACGCGCTTGCTTTCACCCGGCTTGAGGAACACTTTCTTGTAGCCTTTGAGTTCCTTGATCGGACGCTCGACTTTCGGGTTCTGCTGGCCCACGTACAGCTGGGCGACTTCAGAACCGCCAACCTTGCCGGTGTTGGTCAGATCGAAGGAAACCTTGATCGGCGTGTTGCCCACCGCAACGCCCGGCGTCACTTTGATGTTGCTGTAACCGAACGTGGTGTACGACAGGCCGTAACCGAACGGGTAGAGCGGCTTGATGCCTTTCTTCTCGTAACCGCAATAACCCAGCATCAGGTCATCCTTGTAATCCATGTCGGTCAGAGTGTTCTGATTGTCGAATTTCGGGAAGGAAGCGTAAGCCGGGTTGTCTTCGATGTTGCGTTCGATACTGATCGGCAGCTTGCCCGACGGGTTGACCTTGCCGAACAGGATCTCGGCCAGAGCCTGACCACCGTTCTGACCCGGGTAGAAGGCATGCAGCGCTACCGGAACCTGTTCGATCCAGTCGCTCATCTTCAGACCCGTACCGCCATACATGGTCACCACGGTGTTCGGGTTGACCTTGGCGATGTTCTGGATCAGCTCGTTCTGGAACTCAGGCAGATCGAAGCTGTGGTCGAAACCTTCACCTTCGTATTCGTTGCTGTTACCCACGGCAACCACAACGGCGTCATAGCCGGACAAGTCCTGAGGTGCGTTCAGTGAAGCCGAGCTCAGTTGCACACCTACCAGGCCGCCCATGGTCGACAGGTAACCGGCGCGACGCGAGTACTCGAGCTTCACATCGTAAGACTGGCCAGCTTCCAGATTGATCTTGGCGAACTCTGGAATGGTCGGCGGGATGCTGTTGCCCGGCAATGGCTTGCCGTCACCGTTGTCGATGATTTTCTTGCCGTTGACCTACAGACGCACGGCGCCGTCGGCACGAACCTTGAACACCTGCTCGCCGCTCTGGGTCGGGGTGACCTTGCCGGTGTAGCGAATCGAAGTCGACGATGTATCGCCATTCAGTTCGCCAGCGGTCGAACCTTTGCTGGTGTACGGATCGGACGTCGAAGTGTTGCTTTCGAACGGCAGGTTCTTGTCGTTGGCCCAGTCCAGGTCAACATGCTTCTCGGTACGGGTGACCCGCTGCATCACCAGACCAGTTGGTGTTGCTGAAGTACTCGACTTTCATGCCCTGGACTTCATTGCCAGTTGCGTCGGTGGTGGTCCAGGCACTGGTGCTTGGGTCCAGCGACAGGCCTTCGATGAAGTCGACTTTGGCGTTGGGCGCGATTTGTTGCAGACCGCTCAATTCGCTGACGTAATGGCTGGCCATGACGTTGGCGCTGCCGAAACCGGTCGGTGGCGAGTACTTGGCCAGGGTGCCGACAACGGCGATTTTCTTGACCTTCTGCTTGTCCAGCGGCAACAGATCGCCCTGGTTTTTCAGCAGCACGATGCCTTCACGTGCAGCATTCAGAGCAACCTTGTTGCTGGTCGAGCTGTTCATGTTGTGCGTGGTCAGCGGCGTCTTGCTGTCGAACTTGTACAGGTAGATCTGCTTGAGGATGCGGCGGACCTTGTCGTCGATGGTCGCGGCGCTCAGGTCACCGGCGTCCAGATGAGGCTTCAGCACGGAGCTGTTCATCTGGTAGCCCATCATGTCCAGATCGGCCCCGGCGCGGGCGGCTTCGAAGCCGTGCACGACAGCGTTGTAGTCGCTCTGTACGAAGCCCTTGAAGCCCCATTCCTTTTTCAGGATCTGCGCGATCAGGTGCTCGCTTTCGCAAGCGAAATCACCGTTCACTTTCTGAAAGGCGCACATCATCATCGCAACGTTGCCGTTCTTCGAGGACGACTCGAATGCAGGCAGCGACATTTCGCGCAGGACGCGCTCTGGCATCTTCTGGTCCAGGTTGAAGCGGTTGCTTTCCTGGTCGTTGGCCGCATAGTGCTTGGCGTTGGCCCATACACCACGAGACTGGATACCGTTGATGACGCCCGGTGCCAGGCTGGCACCCAGGAACGGGTCTTCACCGGAGAGGTATTCGAACGCGCGGCCGCCGTAAGGCATGCGGTACAGGTTGACGCCGGGGCCAGTGATGAACTGGTAGCCGCCGACGGCAGTGTCATAGCCCAGCGCACGGCCGAGGTCGATGGCACGACGCGGGTTGAAGGTGGCTGCCAGGTTAGGGCCGGACGGATAGACCACGCCCTGATCGTTGCCTTCGCTGGTGTAGCGCACGCCCACGCCGCCGTCGGCACCGTGAATCTGCGGAACGCCGTAGTTGGTCAGCGGCTTGACATCCCAGCCGCCGGTGCCGCCGATGTAGGCCAGCTTTTCTTCCATGGTCATCTTCGCCAGGGTCTTCTGCGCGGCTTTTTCAGCGCGGTCCTCGCGACCTTGTTGCACAGTAGGGTCAGCGGCGTGCACCTGGGATACTGCCAATGCCAGCAAGGCCAGCGCCGAGTGCGCGCCTATCATCTTTCGCTTGTTCATATTGCTCTCCAACTACGTTTCAATTAACTGGTTGCCTGCGCACGTGCGAAGGACTAACTCGTCGTCATTTGCCTTTGCGGCTTACTCTTTTCTCCGGGCAAAAGTTGCCCGCTGTCGCGTTTTTTCCCCTCTTAACAGGGGAGCGACTTATGGCTGTTTACTTACTGTTTCGATGTTTTATTTATTATCTTTTCTACTTCTTGCGTGCTATCAAATTGCTATCGCATGATGGCACTTTGAATCTCAAAACCGTTACAATTAACCCTAAAACAAGGCATAAATGTCAAATAAAAGCATATTTTTCTTTCATTTCGTATTTTTTCTTTACAATTTAGGAACTCTTGTTAAACCTACTGGTCGATTGGTTTAAGATTTTTCAGGACGAAGAAAGACAGCTCGCAAGTTGCGATGCGTGCTGTACGCTATTTCTTGCCCGGTCTTTATCCGATTTCTGCCTTTTGCAGAATTCACTTCTTTTTTCTATGGAGTTAACTACGATGAAATTCTCTGTAATCAGTGCGGGCGTTGTTCTGGGTCTGGCCCTTAGTGGTGCAGTAGTTGCCGCTGAAGCGACCGATGACGATGCAACATCCGGTGCAAGCGATTCGACGGTCATGACTCAGACCCAGGACGCCAAGGCAGCGCAGAAGGCGCAAAAGCAGAAGACCGAGACGACAAAAGGTGGTCGTCCACAGAACGCAACTCCTCAAAAGCAGTCAAATTGATCGTTTGAAGCCTTTGAGCACAGCACTTTCCAGTCGGAGAGTGCTGTAACATGTCCCTCCGAAGTAGCAAAATGCCCTCATTCATGCCGCCAGTTCCCGTCGATGTTTCCCGCCTCCTCATTCCGGATGCCGCGCAGGTTTGCGCCTGGCTGACCGAGCACGCGGGTCTGAAAATGGCCGATCTGGAGCGGGCGCAACGTTTGCAGCAAGAGTCTGAAGGCACCGAGCTGCTCGGGCTGTTGACTCGTCTGGGTCTGGTTTCCGAATTTGAACTGGCCCGCGCATGGGCAGCCCTGTTGCAGGCACCGCTGCTACTTGCTGACGCTGTGCCGCCGCTGCTCGACCCCTTGCCGCCTTTGACCGAGCGCTTCATGCGCCACTATCAAGTCGTGCCCGTAGGCTGGAGCGATCAAGGGCTGCAAGTGCTCAGCGCCAACCCCGGTACGTTGTACCCGTTCCAGGCCATCGCTTATGCCTGCGAAGTGCCGGTGCGGCTGTCCATCGGGCCGCGCAATGAAGTCGAAACCCTTATTGAGCGTTATTACGGACAGGGCCGCTCGGCAATGGGCACCCTGATCGAGAACCTGGATGAGGAGGGCGGCTCGCTGGAAGACATCGAGCACCTCAAGGATCTGGCCTCCGAAGCGCCGGTCATTCGTCTGGTCAACCTGATTCTGCAACGCGCGGTCGAACAGCGTGCGTCGGACATTCATATCGAGCCGTTCGAGAGCCAGTTAAAAGTGCGCTATCGCATCGACGGCGTGTTGCATGAGGCCGAAGCGCCACCGTCCAGTTCTTCGGCGGCGGTTATTTCCCGGGTGAAGATCATGGCGCGGCTGGACATCGCCGAGCGTCGTCTGCCGCAGGATGGCCGGATCATGCTGCGCATCCAGGGCAAGGAGCTGGACCTGCGGGTGTCTACGGTGCCCACCAGCTTCGGCGAATCGGTGGTCATGCGTTTGCTGGACCGGCAGACCATCAATTTCGATTTCCCCAGCCTGGGTTTCGACGGCGAGCGGCTGGATGAATTTCTCGACGTGCTGGAGCGTCCGCACGGCATTCTGCTGGTCACCGGGCCGACCGGCTCCGGCAAGACCACCACTCTTTATACTGCGCTCTCACGGCTCAATACCGCCGAGCGCAAGATCATCACCGTCGAAGACCCGGTCGAGTATCAGCTCGAGGGCATCAATCAGATTCAGGTCAAGCCTTCCATCGGCCTGGACTTCGCCGGGGCACTGCGCTCCATCGTGCGTCAGGACCCGGATGTCATCATGATCGGTGAGATGCGTGACCTGGAAACCTGCCGTATCGCCATTCAGTCCTCGTTGACCGGTCACCTGGTGCTCTCGACGCTGCACACCAACAGCGCGGCGGCGAGTATTACCCGTCTGCTGGACATGGGCGTCGAAAGCTACCTGATCGCCTCGACGGTCAATGGCATTCTGGCTCAGCGTCTGGTCCGCCGTCTTGATCCGGCAACGCGTGAAGCCTTCGATGCGCCGCCGGAGTTGATTGCCGAGCACGGGCTGGAGCGCTTCACTGACGAGCGCCCGATTCGCCTGTATCGCCCGCGTGCCGATGCACCTGGCGGCGGTTACCGGGGGCGCAGTGCAATCACCGAGTTGCTGGTTATGAACGAAGAGCTGCGCAGTCTGTTGATGCGCCACGCCGATGCGTCGACTCTGGAAGAAGCTGCCCGACGCGGCGGGTTGCGCACGCTGCATGAAGAGGGCCTGCGCCAGGCCGTGGCGGGGGTGACCTCGCTGGAGGAAGTGCTGCGCGTCACCCGAGGTGAAGGCACATGAGCCTGTTCAAGTACCGCGCACTGGATGCTCAAGGTGCGCCGCAGAACGGCACGCTGGAAGCCCGCGACCAGGATGCTGCAATCGCCGCGCTGCAAAAACGTGGCCTGATGGTCTTGCAGATTGACGCGGCCGGTATGGGCGGGTTGCGCCGCGCACTGGGCAGCGGCTTGCTCAATGGGGCAGCGCTGGTCAGTTTCACGCAGCAGCTCGCAACGTTGCTCGGTGCCGGACAGCCGTTGGAACGATCTCTTGGAATTCTGCTCAAACAGCCTGGACAACCGCAGACCAAGGCATTGATCGAGCGCATCCGCGAACAGGTCAAGGCCGGCAAGCCGTTGTCCGTTGCGCTGGAAGAAGAGGGCACACAGTTTTCGCCACTTTATATAAGCATGGTCCGCGCCGGTGAAGCCGGGGGCGCGCTGGAAAGCACGCTGCGTCAATTGAGTGATTACCTTGAACGTAGCCAGCTGCTGCGTGGCGAGGTCATCAACGCGCTGATCTATCCGGCCTTTCTGGTGATCGGCGTACTGGGCTCGCTGGCCCTGTTGCTGGCCTATGTAGTGCCGCAATTCGTACCGATCTTCAAGGATCTCGGCGTGCCGATTCCGTTGATCACCGAGGTCATTCTCAACCTCGGACAATTTTTGAGCAACTACGGCCTGGCTGTTCTGGCGAGCCTGATCGCGCTGATCTGGGGCATGGCCATTCGCATGCGCGACCCACAGCGCCGTGAACGCCGCGACCGCCGCATACTCGGCATTCGGGTAATCGGTCCCTTGCTGCAACGCATCGAGGCAGCGCGTCTGACTCGAACGCTTGGCACGCTGTTGACCAATGGAGTGGCGTTGTTGCAGGCGCTGGTGATCGCTCGCCAGGTCTGCACCAACCGCGCCTTGCAGGCGCAGGTGGAGCAGGCTGCCGAGTCGGTGAAGGGCGGCGGCACGCTGGCCAGTGCGTTCGGCGCGCAACCGCTGCTGCCGGATCTGGCGCTGCAAATGATCGAGGTCGGCGAACAGGCGGGCGAACTGGACACCATGCTGATGAAGGTCGCCGATGTGTTCGACGTCGAGGCCAAGCGCGGTATCGACCGCATGCTCGCCGCGCTCGTACCGGCGCTGACGGTGGTGATGGCGGGCATGGTCGCGGTGATCATGCTGGCGATCATGCTGCCGCTGATGAGCCTGACCAGCAATATCTGAATCCATGAAAGAGGAAACCACTCCGATGACTTTTAGCCGCACACGCTTCAAACCCGCACGCCGACAGGGCGGTTTCACTTTGCTGGAAATGCTCGCGGTTATCGTATTGCTGGGCATTGTTGCGACCATCGTCGTGCGCCAGGTAGGTGGCAACGTCGACAAGGGCAAATACGGCGCAGGCAAGGCTCAGTTGGCCAGCCTGGGCATGAAGATCGAAAGCTATGCGCTGGACGTCGGTTCGCCACCCAAGACTTTGCAGCAACTGACCGAGAGACCGGGCAACGCCTCGAACTGGAATGGCCCTTACGCCAAGCCTTCGGACCTTAAAGACCCGTTCGGCCACGCGTTCGGCTACCGCTTCCCGGGCCAGCACGGCAGTTTCGACCTGATTTTCTCCGGCCAGGACGGTCAGCCGGGCGGCGAAGGGTACAGCGCCGACCTGGGCAACTGGGAGTAACGTTCAGCATGAGAACGCCTGTCGCAAGCCGGGGTTTTACCCTCATGGAAATGCTGGTAGTGCTGGTGTTGATGAGCATTGCCGTCGGTCTGGTGGGGTTCGGTCTGCAACAGGGTTTGAGTACCGCCAGTGAGCGACGCGCGGTCGGCGACATGGTCGAGGCGCTTAGGGCAACCAGAGTGCGTGCGATTGTCACCGGTCAGCCTGCACGCACTGAGTTCAATCTGCGCAAGGCGACTTTCAAGGCGCCCGGCAAGCGTGAGGTGCACTGGCCTGAAAATCTGCATGTGACCATGCAGACCGCGTCGGATCTCGGCTCGTCCGTGGAGTTCTACCCGGATGGCGGCTCCAGTGGCGGCAACGTGGTTGTCGCCGACGGCGACCGGCGCTGGCGTATTGATATTGGCTGGCTGACCGGTAGCGTTCAGGTACGGTCGCTTTAATGAAAACATCGCAGTCGGGGTTCACCCTGCTGGAGATGCTTGCTGCATTGACCGTTATGGCAGTGTGCAGCGGCGTTCTGCTGGTTGCATTCGGGCAGAGCGCTCGCTCTCTGCAACAGGTGTCGCGCAGTGACCGGATCAGCCATGCAGCACGCACGATTATGGATCAGGAAAGTGCCGGCCCGCTGGAAAACGGTACGCGTCAGGGAACACTCGCAGGCATCGACTGGACCCTGGATATCCGTCAACTGTCGGGTGCCAATGGTGAGGCACGGATGTTTCGCCTCGACCTGATGCTCAGCGAGCACCAGCGCAAAGCGCAGTTCAGTACGCTTAAACTGCGCGGCGCTGTCAGCGGGGCCGGATCATGACCCGTACCCAACGTGGTTTCACGCTGCTGGAAGTACTGTTGGTGATCAGTCTGTTGGGCGTGCTGTTGGTGTTGGTTGCGGGGGCGCTGCTGGGTGCCAACCGTGCGGTGCTCAAGGCCGAACGTTACACCGTGAACCTGGACGAAGTCCGCGCCGCGCAGGCGTTTCTGCGTAGCTCGATTGGTCAGGCCCTGCCGCTGGATACGTCTGCCGAAGACGACGTCAACAGCGGTTTTTTTGAAGGCTCGGCGCAGCAGTTGCGCTTTGTCGCCACGCTGCCCGGTGAGCTGGGCGGTGGCATACAGGTGCACAGCCTGGAACTTGGAGGGCCGCAAGGCCATCGGTCTTTGCAAGTGTCTTTTGCTCAGGTCCAGTCTGGTGCAAACGGCATTGCCCTGAAACCTTGGGGTGAGCCTCAGGTGTTGTTGCAAAACGTCGAGTCACTGACGTTCAGTTATCGCGGGCTGACCCCCAAGGGCAAGCCGACAGGCTGGATGGCCGAATGGCCCTGGCCGAATCGTTTGCCCGGTGCTGTAAGGATCGACCTGAAGACCAGCGGGGCGGTGAAGTGGGTCCCCGAAGTAGTCGCTTTGCGTCTGGACCTGTCCGGTGGGGCGGGCGGCGAATGAATATAGCCAATCGACAGCAGCGTGGTGTTGCGCTGCTGGTGGTGCTTTGGGTGCTCGCGCTGTTGAGCCTGCTGCTTGGCGGGCTGGCCGGGTGGGTGCAACTGGAAAGCCGACAGGCACTCTGGTTGCGCCAGAACACTCAGGCGCTGATGGCCGCCGAAGCTGGCATGAATATGGCTGTGCAGGGTTTGCTTGATCCTGCGCAGCGCAAACGCTGGATTGCCGATGGGCGTCTGGTGTCGTTGCGGATGGATGATACGCAATTGCTCGTCAGCATCAGGAGCGAGCGCGGCAAGCTGGACCTCAACAGCGCGCCGGTGGCGGATATATCGCGGCTGTTGCAGGCCTGCGGCGCAGCTAAGAATCAGGCCAGCGGTATTGCCCAGGTGCTGGAAGAGCAGCGCAACGGCGGTCAGTCACCGTTGCGGGTGGTTGAGGAAGTACGCCAGTTGCAGGGCATGAGTCAGGCGCTTTATGCCCGGCTGTTGCCGGAAATAACATTATGGAGCGGCCTGGATCGGCCCGACCCGGCATTCGCTTCGGCGTTGCTGCGACGGGCCTTGAACCTTCCGAACCAGAGCGCGGTCGGGGCCGATCCAGGTGAAGTGCTGGCCATCGACAGCCGCGCAGAACGACCGGGCGGTGTGACTGCCCTGTTACAAACCACTGTTTTATTGAGCCCATCGGAGGGAGGCGCACAGCCCTACAGGGTGTTGCGTTGGCAAGAATGAATTCATCAGTTTCTGCACGTCTGGCGCCTGTCTACGCGTTACGCGAACAGGTCGCCCGGCAGTGGCGTGGCAGTCCGGCGCAACACGGTTGGCAATGGTGGGTCGCGGAGCTTCGCGCCTGCCTGCCGCCGCGTGTGCGTCGCTGGCTGGGCCGCGAGACCCTGGAGCAGGCGCACTTCTGGCCGCTGGTCGAGCCGCTGCCCGATGCATCGCCTCAGGCACGACGTGTGCTGTTGCTGCCAGCGTCGGCGGTGCTGGTGCAGCCCCTGCAACTGCCAGCTGCCGCGGCGCGCAATCTGTCGACTGTCGTCGGTTACGAGCTGGACCGCTTCACCCCGTTCGACGCTGGCCAGTTGTATTTTGTGGCCCGTCAGGACAGTCGCAGCGCCAGCTTTGTGCAGGTCACACTGGTGGCGATATTGCGCGAGCGGCTGGACGCGATACTCAGTGAGTGCGCCGAGCGCGGTTTGCGTCCCGATGCGGTAGATGTCGTCACTGACATAGGGACTGCCGCCATGGGTACTGGCGGGCAGCGTATGGGCATCGACCTGTTGCCGATGCCACTGCGCCCGCAGCAATCGCACTCCGGTCATCGTTTGCAGCGCTGGCTGCTCTGGCTGTGTGCCGGTTTGCTGCTGAGCGCCATGCTGTTGTGGCTGAATGACCGGCAGAGTCTGCTCGATGACATGCAGGCCAGTGTCCAGGCGCAGAAGGCCCAGGTGGGTGAGATTCAACAGCTGCGTCAGCAGTTGACCAACACGCTGGGCGCAGCCAATTACCTGATCCGCCGCAAGGCTGCGCAACCGCCGCTGTCGGCGCTGCTCAGTGAATTGACCGCTTGCCTGCCTTCGGACACCTGGATCGAGCATCTGGAAATCAGTGACAGCGCCGAAGTTGCGTTTTCCGGGCAAAGCGCCAAGGCCAGTGCCCTGATCGGCCGCGTCAAGGATTGTCACAGTCTGGACAACGCGCAGTTTCAGGGCGTGATCCAGCCCGACACCAAGACCGGCAAGGATCAGTATTCACTGCGTGCGCATTTGCACCAGAACCAGCATCAGGAGAACGCCGATGCGCCGTCCACTGACAAGCCGTGAGCGGCGGGGCGCGGCCCTGATGATTCTTGCCTTGGTGCTGTGCCTGGCTTATTGGCTGTTGATCGACAGTTGGTTCGCCGGACCCTTGCGCGACATCAGCGAGCAGACCGACCAGTTGCGCGAACAGCAGCAGCGTTACGCCGGCCTTCTGCAGCAGGGCGACTCATTGCGTGAGCAATTGGAACAGGCCCGTAGTGACCCGGCCAGCAGCACCAGTCTGTTGCCCGGCGAAGACCCGAGTGCTGTGGCGGCGGATCTGATGCAGCGCATTGCCGACCTGATCAGCAGCCAGGCAAGCACTGGCGGCGGCTGCGAGTTGACCCAGCGTATGCCGATCACGCCAGAGCAGGACAGCGCCGAGCCGTATCGGCAGGGCAANGACCCTGAACTGCGCCATCGAACCGCTGACGGCCATTCTGCATGCGCTGGAGTACCAGCGCCCGTTTCTGTTCATTGACGAGATGAGTATGCGTCGCGATGCCAATGCTCCGGCCAGCGGTGCCGCCGGCAAACTGGTGGTGCACCTGCTGGTGCGCGGCTACCTGCAACCGGCCAGCGCCGGGGAGGGTGAGCAATGATCGGTTCCTTACGCCCGCTGGAGTGGTCGCTACTGGCTCTGGCCGCGCTGCTGGCGGGGCTGATCGCCCTGATTTTCAGTGGCGCTGCACACTCGCCCGACTGGCTGCCGGAGCAGGCACCGCGCCACCCGATCGATCAGAAGGCGCAGACCCACAATGCGCCGTCGGCGACGCTGGACAGCCTGGCCAATACCTGGAAAACCCCCCTGTTCAGTCCTGACCGCAGCCCGGACGTGGCGGTTCGCAAAGCCGACGCGCAGGCCACCAGCCTGGCCGGCCTGACCCTGACCGGGGTGATCATGGACGGCTCGCTGCGTGTTGCACTGATCAAACAAGCCAGCGGTCCAGCGTTGAAGATCCGTCAGGGCGATCGCCTGCCCAACGGCTGGACGCTGGACCGTCTGGAGCCTACCCAGGCCACCTTTCAACTCGATGGCCGTACGCAAATGCTACGCCTGCCCGCGTTGCGTCTGCCGCCGCCGTCGAGTACACCGCCTATTACCTTAACCAACGATTCCACCCTGTGATGGGTACCTTTTCTGGAGTTTCTGCCATCGCTACCTTGCGCACACCCTTGCTTTGCCTGGCTACCGCCGTCGCCCTAGGCGGCTGCGCGTCAAAGCCCGACACTCTCGATCCCGACAATGGCATGCTGCAGGAAGCGCTCCAGGGAACCGGTTCACAACGCCCGCCGGTAGACCCGCGCAGCGAACGACCGCCAGTCGAGCCACCTTCACAGCAACCGGCGAGCTCGCCGCAGCGCCAGATCATCAAGGGCAACCAGCGTTTCATCCGCCAGCCCGCTGCTGCTCCGGCGGCGCGTCCGGCCGAAACCGGCGACATCGTCTTCAATTTCACCAATCAGCCGATTCAGGCGGTGATCAACAGCATCATGGGTGATCTGCTGCACGAGAATTACAGCATTGCCCAAGGTGTAAAGGGCGATGTCAGCTTCTCGACCTCCAAGCCGGTCAACAAGCAGCAAGCGTTGTCAATTCTTGAAACGTTGCTGTCCTGGACCGACAACGCCATGATCAAACAGGGCAATCGCTATGTGATCCTGCCCTCGAATCAGGCCGTTGCCGGCAAGCTGGTGCCGGAAATGCCGGTGGCGCAACCGTCGGCGGGCATGTCGGCGCGGTTGTTTCCGTTGCGTTATATCTCGGCGACCGAAATGCAGAAGCTGCTCAAGCCGTTCGCCCGGGAAAACGCGTTCCTGCTGGTTGATCCGGCGCGCAATGTACTGAGCCTGGCGGGTACGCCCGAAGAGCTGTCCAACTATCAGGACACCATCGACACGTTCGATGTGGACTGGCTCAAGGGCATGTCGGTCGGCGTATTCGGTCTGCAACGTGCCTCGGTCGGTGAACTGATGCCTGAGTTGCAGAAAATGTTCGGTCCGGAGAGCGGCATGCCGCTGGCGGGCATGGTGCGTTTCCTGCCGATCGAGCGGACCAATTCGGTGGTGGCGATTTCCTCGCAGCCTGAATACCTGCGCGAAGTCGGCGAGTGGATTCATACCATCGATGAAGGCGGCGGTAACGAGCCGCAGATGTACGTGTACGACGTGCGCAACATGAAAGCTACCGATCTGGCCAAATACCTGCGGCAGATCTACGGGTCGGGTGCCATCAAGGAAGACTCGGCAGCCAAGGTTGCGCCGGGGCTGCGCACCACCACCTTGTCATCGCTTAACTCCAATGGCGGCAGCGGTGTTGGCGGCATGAGCAGTTCCAACGGGCTGGGCAGCAACGGCGGTGGCATGAGTAATGGCGGCGGCTTTGGCAACAGCCAGGGCATGAACAACAGCCAGAACAGTGGCGACAGTGAATCCGAGAGCGACGATCAGAGCGGCGGTGAATCGGATTCGGCCAGCCAGGAAGGTGGAGGCGCGAACGGCAACAGCAAGTCGCTGGACGCCAGCACGCGCATCACTGCGCAGAAGAGCAGCAACCAGTTGCTGGTACGCACCCGTCCGGCGCAGTGGAAGGAAATCGAGTCGGCGATCAAGCGCCTCGACAATCCGCCGCTACAAGTACAAATCGAGACGCGCATTCTGGAAGTCTCGCTGACTGGCGAGCTGGACATGGGCGTGCAGTGGTATCTGGGACGCTTGGCGGGCAACTCGGGTACAACCGGCAACGTTACCAACACTGCGGGCAGTCAGGGTGCGATTGGTACCGGCGGGGCTGCGCTTGCTTCTACTGACGCGTTCTTCTACTCCTTTGTCAGCAACAACTTGCAGGTCGCCTTACGTGCGCTGGAAACCAATGGTCGAACCCAGGTCCTGTCGGCACCATCGCTGGTGGTGATGAACAACCAGCAGGCGCAGATTCAGGTCGGTGACAACATCCCGATCAGCCAGACTTCGATCAACACTAACACCTCCACCAACACCACATTGAGCAGCGTCGAATATGTGCAGACCGGTGTGATTCTCGACGTCGTGCCGCGCATCAATCCGGGCGGACTGGTGTACATGGACATTCAGCAGCAGGTCAGTAGCGCCGACACCAATTCCACTAACAACGACGCCAACGGCAATCCGCGTATCTCCACGCGCTCGGTCGCTACGCAGGTGGCCGCGCAGAGTGGCCAGACAGTGCTGCTGGGCGGTTTGATCAAGCAGGATAACGCCGAGACGGTCAACGCTGTGCCGTATCTGGGACGCATTCCGGGCTTGAGGTGGCTGTTCGGCAGTACCAGGAAGTCCAAGGGTCGTACCGAGCTGATCGTGCTGATCACGCCGCGAGTCATCACCAGCAGTAGCCAGGCACGTCAGGTGACGGATGACTACCGTCAGCAGATGCAGTTGATCAAGCCGGAAGTTTCGCGGACCAGCATGCAGAACTGAGGCTGTGTCAGTTTCTGCTTCCGAGCCCACTCACGACGCTGCTTGCTGGCAGCGTCAAACGGAGGTCATGAACCGATGCTGAAATTTTTCACTGCCTTGCTGTTTGCCGTTGCCGGCATGGCGCAGGCGCAGGACACCCTGCACACTGATCTGCCGCTGGATTACCTGGCACAGGTCAACGTCGAAACCCCGAACCGGCCGCTGGTGATCTTCATTCATGGCTACGGCAGTAATGCGGCTGACTTGTTCGGGCTCAAGGAGCATCTTCCGGCCGATTACAACTACCTGTCGGTGCAGGCTCCAGTGGAGTTGCGCGCTGACAGTTACAAGTGGTTCACCCAAAAACCAGGCGTGCCTGACTACGATGGCGTGACCGAAGACCTCAAGAGCAGCGGCAAGCAGTTGAGTGCATTCATCACCCAGGCCACCGGCAAGTTCCACACGCAGCCGGGCAAGGTGTTTCTGGTCGGGTTCAGCCAGGGCGCGATGATGAGCTACGAAGTCGCCCTGCGTCAGCCCAAGCTGGTAGGGGGGATTGCGGCGTTGAGCGGGCGGTTGTTGCCGGTGGTGCAGTCCTAGCTCAAAGCCTCTGATGACCTCAAGCGCCTGAACGTCTTCATCGGTCACGGGGTACAGGATCGCCAGGTGGCCTACGCCAGCGGCCCGCAAGCCGAAGCCACGCTGAAGTCGCTTGGCCTGTCACCGCAATTTCATGGGTATGAAGGGCTGGGGCACAGCATCAACGAAACCGAAGTCATTGACCTGGCTAACTGGCTGCAGCAGTCAGTCCGGTAGCGAATACGTGCGTCGTCATACTCAAGACGACGCACCCTCTATGTTTGCTACTTAATTGACCTTGACCTCGTTGAACTTGAGCACGTTGTCCTTGTTCTCGCGATCACGGAAGGTCAGCTTCAAAGCAGGTGACTGCTTGACCCGGCCCTTGGCCGCTTCAAAGATCAGCGTCACGCGGGTAGGGACGTTACGGATCAACTGGAAGCTGTCCCAGCGGTCGTATTTCGCATCGCCGACACGCAGTTGCGAAAGGCCCAGAGCGCCGCCTGTTTCTTCGAACAGGCTGATCGGGTTCAGAAAACGGAAGTCGCGGTCTGTACTTTTGTTGGTCAGCTCCAACATGCAGGTAGGCGACTGGCCATTCTGATCACAACCCAGCAACTCCATACTCACGTTGTCGACCGTCTCGGAGCGTTTGCCGAACAGGTTGGCGCTTTCATTCTCGGTGAACAGTGTTTGACCGCGGGCGAAATCGACCGAAGGTTTAGCGTATTCGCCGCCCAGTTTGAAGAACACCGCGCAGAGAAACAGTGATAGCGCTAGCCAGACACTGAGTTTGAGAATTGAGGGAAGCTTTCTGGCCAGGAAGGCGATACAAAACCCGCTTATCACCATACCTGTGCCGACGATGATGACCAGTGTCTTCCAGTTGATGAAGTCAATACTGAGGCCAAGAACGGCCGGGTCCGGGAAAAGGTAGGTGAAGATGCTCCAGATAACTCCAATCATGCCGCTGACGCCGATCGATATCCTGGCGAAAATCGCGGAAATTTTGCTTGTTCGTAGTGCTGCGTCCATTGCTGTTTTGCCTTGTTCGGGTTGCGCAAGTGCGTACCGATGCGCTTGAAAAGCAGTATCGGCGGATTCGGGGCCTTGGGATGAGGCGTCTGTACAATCCGTGTTCAATCGCGCAGATCCAGAGGTGCCGGATACGCGGGCCTTGAGGTGCGAGAGAGAGCCAGAAGGGCGATGGGCCATGCCATCGCCGCGGTATTATCCTGCAAATCAGTTACAAAGTGCAGCGTTTACGCATTCTGTCCGGATCGATCCCTGAGCAGCGCCAGCAAGGCAGTCAACGGCAGCACCGTGCCTGCGATCAGCACCCAGGTCCAGCCGCCATGATCAAACAACGGGCTGGCCACCGCCGAGCCAATCGCGCCGCCGATGAAAATGCTGGTCATGTACAGGGCGTTGAGCCGGCTGCGGCTGGCGGCATCCAGTGCATAGACGGTTCGCTGGCCCAACACCATGCTGGTCTGCACGCAGAAATCCAGCACCACGCCCGTTACCGCAAGGCCTATCACGCTGTAGGCAGGATGAATAAGGCCCGGAAGAAAGCTCAGTGCACCGAACAGAAGTGCGCCCAAAGAGGCGATGCGGGTGTAACCGGCGTCTGCCAGGCGTCCGCTGATGGGTGCCGCAATGGCACCGATTGCGCCGATCAGGGCAAAGATCGCGATCTGGCTTTGCGACAGCCCGTGATTGCGTGACAGCTCCAGGGGTACGGCGGTCCAGAACAGACTGAAGGTCGCGAACATACATGCCTGATAAAAAGCCCGCTGGCGCAGCACCGGCTGGGTGCGCAAAAGCGTCCAGAGCGAGAACAGCAACTGGCCGTAGGATGCACGATGATCCGGAACGCGTTTGGGCATGGTGGTTGCCAGCACCACACTGATACCGATCATCACCACGGCCGCTGCCCCGAACACTGCGCGCCAGCCGAAATGGTCGGCCACCAGACTGGCAATCGGCCGCGCCAGCAGAATCCCCAGCAACAGCCCGCCCATGATTCCGCCCACCACTCTGCCGCGGGATTCTTCCGGTGCCAGATGCGCCGCCAGCGGGATCAGCATCTGCACCGACACCGAACTGAAACCCACCAGCAGCGACACCAGCAGAAACAGATTCGGCTGCTCGGCAAACGCAGCTCCCAGCAGGCTGAGCACCGCAACCGCAGTGGTGATCAGCATCAGCCTGCGGTTCTCCAGCAGATCCCCCAGTGGAACCAGAAAGAACAAGCCCAGCGCATAACCGATCTGCGTTAACGAAACGATCAGACTCGCCGCCGTACTCGACAGCCCGATGTCCGGGGCAATCAGCTCGATGATCGGCTGCGCATAGTAGATGTTGGCGACAATCGCGCCGCAGCAGAAGGCAAACAGCATGACCATGGCCGGGGTCATGCTCACGGCTTTGTGCGCCGCGTGGGACGAGTGGGGCATGAAGATTCTCGCTTGAGCGTATACCTGACAGGCACGCGAGGCGCATCTGCCAGGCGGGTTTTTGACTGATGGCAAGCAGGCTAACGGTTTTGTCGGGTATTAAGTAGGTGCGGCGAGTTGATACAGGATATTTCCAGGAATGATGATGACAAGTTACATAAGCCTGTACGGGCGTCTGCCCCTATTGACGTCCGCTAACTACGGATGAATACTCGCGTCCGAATATTCATATATATGAATGGATAACTACAACAATGAACAAGCTCTCCAGCGACGAACGCCTTCCGCTTTATCAACGCCTGCGCGACAGTCTGGCCGAACAGATTGCCAATAATCGTTGGCGTCCGGGTGAAGCCATTCCTACTGAAGCGGCGCTGTCCGCTGAGTATTGCCTGTCCACCGGCACCGTGCGCAAGGCCATTGATCTGCTGGTCAGCGACAACGTTCTGGAGCGCCAGCAGGGGCGTGGCACGTTTATTCGGCGTGCCAGGTTTCAGTCGTCGCTGTTTCGTTTCTTCCGTTTTCAGACCGAAGCGGGCGAGCGCCGTGTACCGGAAAGCCGGATTTTATCAATAGAGCCTGTGGCTGCGCCTTCAGCGGTCAGTCAGGCGCTGGGTCTGGTGGCCAATGCGCCGGTCATTCGGATGATCCGGCTGCGCTTGCTGGATGGTCAGCCGGTGCTGGCTGAAGAAATCTGGCTGCCTCGGATCCGCTTCCAGGCGTTGCTGGATATGGATCTCGATACTCAGGGGCCGTTGCTTTATCCGATCTATGAAGAGGTTTGCGGTCAGGTTGTGGCTTATGCGCAAGAGAGCCTGACGGCTGAAGCGGTCAACGAGGTGTACGGCCGGTTGCTGCAGGTTTCGGCCGGCAGCCCGGTAGTGGTCATTGAACGACTGGCGCGTAATTACGCCGGTGAACCTCTGGAGTGGCGACGTTCACGAGGGCACGCCAGCCATTTCCGCTACAGCGTGGAAATTCGCTGAGCGCACTGCAATCACCCCGACTCATTCAACGCTCATAAGGATAGGAAGCCATGTTCAACTGGTATCGCGAAGTCACTCCCAAGGAGCGCAAGACCTTCTGGGCCTGTTTCGGCGGCTGGTCGCTGGACGCTCTGGAAGTGCAGATGTTCGGTCTGGCCATCCCGGCCTTGATTGCCGCCTTTGCCCTGACCAAAGGCGACGCAGGGCTTATCAGCGCCGTGATGTTGGTGACGTCGGCACTAGGTGGCTGGGTCGGCGGAACGTTGTCGGATCGCTATGGCCGGGTTCGCAGGGAGTATCAGTTTTTTTGTGTTCGGGCTGGTTAGGGCCTGCCGTCAGGCAGGCCCTTGTTTTACCAGCTCGG
>NZ_LKBW01000289.1 GCF_002699855.1 Pseudomonas amygdali
CAATATTCTTTCACGGCTGCGAGTTTTGCCTGCACTGTATATTTACCCATGACGCCTCCAAAGGTTGCGTCCAACCTTCGGGGGTCATACCACTCCGCGTGGTAATGCAGTTCGTGACGCTCCGCGTCACACGGCGGTTCTTCGACATCAGGTGAATTGGTGCCCGACTCAGGTCACCTTTTCGCCCCTCGGCGAGTTACTTTGATGAGGCCAAAGTAACCAAAGCCTTTCGCTCCTGTTTCCGGCCCGACTTCGTCGGGTTCCTTCGCCCTGTCACTGATCCGGGGGCCGCCGCNGTCCTGCCTCGCATCCCCCGGATCAGCGTCAGAGCTCAGCCGTCACTAACGTCGCACTCTGCGTTGTCAGTGCCATCGCGATAAAAAAGCATTTTATGCGCAATGGCTTTTGTGCAGGGCATTACGTTGTGCTGCAGCGAAGCGTTGGCACGAATGCCAGTCAAATCAGAACGGCATCTTGTAGTGCAGTGCGTAGCTTTCTATACCGTCGTTCGGCTCTTTGATGCCGGCGTTGGAATAGTGAGTCGCGCGGATGCCGACTTCATGCCCGCCCGCGAAGCGCAGACCGAAACCAATGCGGTCTTCGAAGTTGAAGGCAGAACCGAACTTGCGATCTTCAACCTGGGTGTTGGAGAACACCGAGACGCCGATACCGGCTTCTACGTAAGGCTTGACGTTGCCGTTGCCGAACTCGTAGACCAGAACCGGGGAGAACGACAGGCTGTGGTTATCCTTGTAGTCCTTGCCATCCCAGTAGGTGTAAGCGCCGTCCCAGTAACCGGTCAGACGGCCAATGTCACTTTGCAGCCAGGTTTTATCCCAATCGAACTGCACGCCCAGACGATAGGTCATGGTCGACTCACCGGTCTGCCCGACCGAAAACTCAACACCGTCGGCTTGCGCCATTGAAGCTTGCCCTGCCAAAGCGGCCGAAATCACGGCCAGGCAAAAGAGTCTCTTCATGAGAAACGTCCTAAATATATAAAATTGTATGAAAGTGTTGAAATTCATCAGCCGCTTTTATAGAAGCCAGCGAGGTGAGGTTAGTTCACCCGAAAAGCGCCTTTTTTCACGTTTTTTTTACAAACGGAAGCTTCTCACATTGCCAGGATTTTGCGACAAAAAAGGTAGGATTTTTCTGAAATTGTCCGGAATGTCACTAGACCAATACACAGTATCTCGCGCGTCGCCAGTGGCAAGAAGGCTGGAACGCGACAAAAGACGCTGTAACTGACGCGCTACCGCAGCCCCGGTGTCGATCAGGGTGACCGACTCGGGAAGCATTTCCCTTAGCAAAGGTTTGAGAAACGGGTAGTGAGTACAGCCGAGAATGATGGTGTCACAGCGCGCTGCCAGCAGCGGCTCGACATAATGCTGAAGCAATTGACGGATTTGCGGACTGACCAGATCACCGGTTTCGATCAGTTCGACCAGCCCTGGGCACGGCTGGGTCACGACCCGAACATCGTTGGCAAATCGGTCCAGCAACGCCGCAAAGCGGGCGCTTTGTAGCGTTCCGGTAGTCGCCAGCACACCGACAACACCGCTGCGGGTCGCCTCGGCAGCAGGTTTGACAGCAGGCTCCATACCCACAATTGGCCAGTCCGGGTAGCGTTGACGAATGTGCGCCACGCCCGCCGCAGTCGCGGTGTTGCAGGCGACGACCAGTGCCTTGGCACCCTGCTCGCGGAAGAATCCCGCAATTGTCAGGCACCGTTCGGTAATGAATTCAGGGGTCTTTTCGCCATAAGGAATATGCCCGCAGTCCGCCAGATACAGCAGTGACTCGCTGGGCAGCAACTGGCGGATTTCATTGAGCACTGAAAGGCCACCGACCCCGGAATCAAAGATTGCGACAGGCGCATCGCTGGCATGGCTCATCTGCATGTCAGGCATGTTCGCCCTGCCCGCTTGCTGCACTGCAAACGCTGCACGCCGGGTCGCGCTTGACTTTCAGTTCACGGAAACGGGTAGTCAAGGCATCAATCAATAACAGTCGCCCGACCATTGGCTCGCCAAAACCGGCCAACAGCTTCAAGGCTTCCAGCGCTTGCAGGCTGCCAACCAGACCAACCAGCGGCCCGATGACACCGGCCTCGCTGCAGGTCAGTTCGGCTTCGCTGCCGTGACCGTACAGGCAGTGATAACACGGGCTGTCCGCACGACGCGGATCGAACACCGACAACTGCCCTTCAAGCCGAATGGCAGCCCCGCTGACCAACGGCTTGCCAGCAGCGAAACAGGCGGCATTGACCGCTTCGCGGGTGGCGAAATTATCCGAGCAGTCCAGCACCAGATCGACAGCCTGCACCGCCGCCTCCAGTGAGTCGGTATCCAGCGCTGAGCGGTGAGCGACGAGAGTGATCTCGGGATTGATCGCCTTGAGCCGGGCCAGAGCCGAGTCTACCTTGGCCTGTCCGATGCTCTGGGTATCATGAATGATCTGGCGTTGCAGATTGGTCAGGTCGACGTGATCAAAATCCGCCAGATGCAGTTCACCGACCCCTGCGGCGGCCAGATAAAGGGCCACCGGCGAACCAAGCCCGCCGACGCCGACGATCAGCGCGCGACTTTGCTTGAGGCGCAGCTGGCCGTCGATATCAACGTGTTGCAGCAGAATCTGGCGACTATAGCGCAGCAGCTCCTGATCACTCAGCACGGCTTGCATCCGAACGTGATGCGCTCGTGCTCACCCAGATCACGGCGGGTCTGTATGCGCTCGAAACCATGACGGATCAACAGTTCGCGCACCGCCGGGCCTTGATCGTAACCGTGCTCCAGCAGCAGCCAGCCATCGGCGCTGAGGTGCACCGGCGCGTCGGCAATGATCGTGCGCAAATCGTCCAGCCCGTCGGAACCGGCAGTCAACGCACTGCTCGGCTCGAAGCGCACGTCACCGGCCGACAGATGCGGATCAGCGTCGGCGATGTACGGCGGGTTACTGATGATCAGATCAAACTGACGCCCTTCCAGCGCACTGAACCAGTGGCTGTTGAGCACATGGGCGTTATCCAGTTGCAAACGTTGCCGGTTGCGTTCGGCCAGCGCGACCGCTTCAGGCACACGGTCGACCGCTGTGACTTTCCATTGTTGGCGCTCGTTGGCCAGCGCCAGCGCAATCGCCCCAGTGCCGGTGCCCAGGTCAAGTACCTTGGCGGGCGCGAACGCAGGCGCCAGTTCCAGCGCCGCCTCGACCAGCATTTCGGTCTCTGGCCGCGGGATCAAGGTATGCGGCGCTACTTCCAGATCAAGCTTCCAGAAACCTTGCTGACCGAGAATGTAAGCCACCGGTTCGCCCGTGCGTCGACGCTGCAAATAACCTGCAAAGGCCAGCGCAGCCTCGGTGCTGACGATGCGCTCAGGCCAGGTGTGCAGAAAGCTGCGCGGTTTGCCCAGCGCTGCCGCCAGCAGCAGCTCTATGTCGAGCCGCGCGGTCGGTGAATCGGGAAGCTCGGCGCTTCTTAACAAACTTGCGATGATGGTCATTTACTCACCCAGTGCCGCAAGTTGATCAGCCTGATATTCAGCGAGTAGCGGCTCTATCACTGCATCGACCCCGCCCGCCAGAACTTCATCCAGCGAATACA
The DNA here is from genome assembly GCF_002699855.1 of Pseudomonas amygdali. Lineage (GTDB taxonomy): Bacteria > Pseudomonadota > Gammaproteobacteria > Pseudomonadales > Pseudomonadaceae > Aquipseudomonas > Aquipseudomonas amygdali. The sequence continues at coordinate 3,605 of NZ_LKBW01000289.1, forward strand.
GAGTCAGGTTCACGCGGTGATCCGTCACTCGCCCTTGAGGGAAATTATACGTACGAATACGCTCGGAACGATCACCCGACCCCACGAGCAGCTTGCGCTCGCTGGCGATGGCGTTGGCCGCCGCGCTGGTCTGCTGATCATTCAGTTTGGCAGATAGCCAGGACATTGCCCGGGCCCTGTTCTTGTGCTGCGAGCGCTCTTCCTGGCACTCGACGACAATACCCGATGGCAAGTGGGTAATTCGGATCGCCGAGTCGGTTTTGTTGACGTGCTGACCACCGGCCCCTGAGGAGCGATAGGTGTCGACACGCAGGTCGGCCGGGTTGATCTCGATCGCCTGTTGCTCGTCAGGCTCCGGCAGCACTGCAACCGTACAGGCAGACGTGTGGATGCGACCCTGCGACTCGGTCTCGGGCACGCGCTGCACACGGTGCGCGCCGGACTCGAATTTCAGCTTGCCGTAGACGCTGTCACCCTCGACGCGCGCAATGACTTCCTTGTAGCCGCCATGCTCGCCTTCGTTTTCGGACAGAATTTCCACCCGCCAGCCACGCCGCTCGGCGTAACGCGAGTACATGCGAAACAGGTCGCCGGAGAAGATCGCTGCTTCATCACCGCCGGTGCCCGCACGGATCTCCAGAAACACGTTGCGGCCGTCGTTCGGGTCCTTGGGCAACAACATGCGCTGCAATTGCGCTTCCAGCTCGACCAGTTGCTGTTTTGTTTCGCGAACTTCCTCGACGGCCATTTCGCGCATGTCCGGGTCGCTGTCCTTGAGCAGCGCCTGCGCGCCCTCCAGATCACCCTGCACCCTGATCAGCTGTTGGTAAAGCGCAACGACCGGCTCCACTTCGGCGTACTCACGGGAATAGGCGCGAAAGCGTGTCTGATCGCTGATCACTTCGGCATCGCCGAGCAGCGCGGTCAGTTCCTCGAAACGGTCGCTGAGGACATCCAGCTTATTGAGCAGTGAAGCTTTCATTGCGGGGTTTTATCCGTCGAGCCCTCACCGAGGGCAAAAAGTTCCTGGGCCATGGCCAGCGCATCGACGCGACCTTCGGCAGACAGCTTCTTGAGCTGCACGCTGGGTGCGTGCAGCAATTTGTTGGTCAGACCACGTGCCAGCTGGATCAATACGTCCTCGGCATTGCTACCGTTGGCCAGCATACGTTGCGCCTTGCTCAGTTCTTCGTCACGCAGCCGTTCGCTTTGCTGACGATAGGCGCGCAACACATCTACCGCCGCCAGTTCGCGCAGCCGCGACATGAAGTCTTCGGCACCCACGCTGACCAGCTGCTCGGCAGCCAGTGCAGCCCCCTGGCGACTCTTGAGATTTTCTGCCACCACTTCGTGCAGATCATCAACGCTGTACAGGTAAACGTCGTCCAGTTCGCCGACTTCAGGCTCGATATCCCGCGGTACGGCAATATCGACCATGAAAATCGGTTTGTGCTTGCGCAGTTTCAGCGCACTTTCCACGGCCCCCTTGCCCAGGATCGGCAACTGGCTGGCGGTGGAGCTAATCACGATATCGCTGTTGACCAGCTCGGCCGGGATATCCGAGAGCAACACCGCATGGGCACCGAACTCGGCAGCCAGCATGCTGGCGCGCTCCAGCGTACGGTTGGCAACCACGATACGCTTGACGCCCAGGTCATGCAGATGCCGGGCGACCAGAGTAATGGTCTCGCCCGCACCGATCAACAAGGCCTGACTGCGTTGCAGGTCACTGAAAATCTGTTTGGCCAGACTGACCGCGGCGAAGGCCACGGACACCGGGTTTTCACCAATTGCAGTGTCTGTACGCACCTGTTTGGCAGCGCTGAACGTGGCCTGAAACAGACGTCCCAGTAACGGCCCGACCGTTCCGGCCTCGCGCGCAACGGCATACGCAGACTTCATCTGGCCGAGAATCTGCGGCTCGCCGAGCACCAGGGAGTCGAGCCCCGAGGCGACACGCATCATGTGTCGCACGGCGGCATCGTCCTCGTGGACGTAAGCGCTGGCGCGCAGTTCTTCCAGGCTGAGGTGATGGTAATTGGCAAGCCAGGCAAGAATGCTGTCCGCACCGAGATGCTCGTGCTCGATGTACAACTCGCTGCGATTACAGGTTGAAAGAATCGCAGCCTCGCGACTTTCGGTCAGGTGGCAAAGCTGCTGCAACGCCTCCACCAACTGTTCCGGGGTAAATGCCACGCGCTCGCGAACGTCGACCGAGGCGGTCTTATGATTGATACCGAGTGCAAGGAAGGCCATTCAGGGTCGCAGGTGGTGACGTGAAGCCGGTAATTGTCCTACTTCAATAAGCTCAGAACAACCACCACATATTATTGTCCCACTACAATCGATCGTCGCAGCCTGCGTTTTCAGGCTCGCGACACTGCAAACACACGCATTGCATCAGTTTTTCCGACGGCTGTGGGTTTTGCCAACAGCCTTGTGTCATGATGCTCCCACCGCAGGTAAGCCGCCCTTCTTATATATGAATAGATCCTCCGCGTTGTTCCTTGCTCTTGCCTTTCTAGGCGGCTGCCAGTCAATGGCCCCCGCCTCGTCACAGCCCGTGCCCGCTCAGAAAGACGCCCCTCCCGCGCCTGAAGCCAAGCCGAAGGTCTATGGTTCGTTCACTCAGGACACCCTGGTCAGCCTGTTGAGCGCGGAGCTGGCCGGCCAGCGCAACCGCTTCGACATCGCCCTGGATAACTACGTGACCCAGGCGATCAAGACTCAGGACCCGGGGGTCTCCGAGCGCGCCTATCAGATCGCCGAATACATGGGCGCTGATCAGTCTGCGCTGGAAACCGCGCTGATCTGGGCAAGAAACGCACCGACCGACCTTGAAGCGCAACGCGCCGCAGCCATTCAACTGGCGCGCGCGGGACGTTACGACGATTCTCTGGTGTACATGGAGAGAGTCCTGCAGGGTCAGGGCGACACGCACTTCGACTTTCTGGCCCTGTCCGCGGCCGAAACCGATCCGGACACCCGCAACGGCCTGCTCAAAAGTTTTGATCGGTTGCTGGGCAAATACCCGAACAACAGCCAGCTGATTTTCGGCAAGGCGCTGTTGCTTCAGCAGAATGGTGACGCCGAACAGTCGTTGAAGCTGCTGGAAGACAACCCGCCCAAAGAAGGTGAAATCGCGCCCATCCTGCTGCATGCCCGCTTGCTGCAAAGCATGAACCGAGGCAAGGAAGCGGTGCCCCTGCTGGAAAAAAGCATCAAGAAATACCCGGACGACAAACGCCTGCGCCTGACGTATGCGCGCATGCTCGTCGAGCAAAACCGCATGGAAGACGCCAAAGTGCAGTTTTCCGCCCTTTTGCAGCAATATCCGGACGACGACGAGCTGCGCTTCTCGCTGGCTCTGGTGTGCCTTGAAGCCAAGGCCTGGGACGAAGCGGCTGGCTACCTGGAAGAACTGATCGCCCGTGGTGCACACGTCGATTCAGCGCATTTGAATCTCGGCCGCATCCACGAAGAGCGCGAGGACCCGCAAAGCGCGCTCAACGAATACGCTCAGGTCGGACCGGGCCCGGACTTCCTGGCGGCTCAATTGCGCCAGGCCGATATTCTGGTCAGCAATGGCAACGGCGCAGAAGCGGCCAAACGCCTGGCTGAAGCACGTGCCGAAGAGCCCGATTACGCCATTCAGCTGTACCTGATCGAAGCTGAAACCCTGACCAGCAATGATCAACTGGATCGCGGCTGGCAGGTGCTGAACACGGCGCTCAAGCAGTACCCGGATGACGCCAACCTGCTCTACACCCGCGCCATGCTGGCTGAAAAGCGCAATGATCTGGCGCAGATGGAAAAAGACTTGCGCAGCATCATCAAGCGCGAGCCGGAAAACGCCATGGCGCTGAATGCACTGGGCTACACCCTTTCCGATCGCACCACGCGTTACGCCGAGGCCCGCGAACTGATCGAGAAAGCCCATCAGATCAGCCCCGACGATCCGGCGGTTCTCGACAGCCTTGGCTGGGTGAATTACCGCATGGGCAATCTGGACGCCGCCGAACGCTACCTGCGTCAGGCGCTCGAACGCTTCCCCGACCACGAAGTAGCCGCACATCTGGGCGAAGTACTCTGGGCCAAAGGCGAACAGCGCGAAGCCCGGAAAGTATGGGCCAAGGCCCTGGAACAACAACCCGACAGCACCGTCCTGCGCAGCACACTGCGACGCTTGACCGGTTCAGAGACCCTTTGACGTTATGTTTTTGCGCCACGTAATCGTATTCAGCCTCATCGCCCTGCTCACCGGCTGTGCCGGTCTCACTTCCCGCGAAGCCGTTCAGGGCAAGGGCGACCCCGCGCAATGGCGCGAACACAAACAGCAACTGAGCAGCCTCGATGGCTGGCAGATCAACGGCAAGGTCGGCATCCGTGCGCCGAAGGACTCCGGCAGCGGCACCCTGTTCTGGCTGCAGCGTCAGGATTACTACGATATCCGCTTGTCCGGTCCGCTCGGCCGTGGCGCAGCACGACTGACCGGCAGGCCCGGCGCTGTCGTGCTTGAAGTCGCCAACCAGGGCCGCTACGAAGCCACAACGCCGGAAACACTGCTTCAGGATCAACTGGGCTGGAAACTGCCGGTTTCCCACCTCGTATGGTGGGTGCGCGGTTTGCCGGCACCGGACAGCAAAAGCAACGTGACGCTTGATGGCGACAGCCGTCTGGCCAGCCTTGAACAGGACGGCTGGCAGGTGGAATACCTCAGTTATGTCGAACAGAATGGCTATTGGCTGCCCGAACGCGTCAAGCTGCACGGCCAGGACCTCGATGTCACGCTGGTCATCAAGGACTGGCAGCCTCGCAAACTGGGGCAATGACCATGACTGCATTACAGGATATGGCCAAGGCCCAGCTGGTTTTGCCTGCCCCGGCAAAGCTGAACCTGATGCTGCACATTCTGGGACGCCGCCCGGACGGCTACCATGAGCTGCAAACCCTGTTTCAGTTTCTCGATTATGGTGACGAACTGGGCTTTACCGTTCGCCAGGACGGCGAAATTTGTCTGCAGACCGATGTACCCGGCGTCCCGCATGACAGCAATCTGATCGTCAAAGCCGCCCGCGCGCTGCAAAAACAGTCCGGTTGCACACTGGGCATGGATATCTGGCTGGAAAAACGCTTGCCCATGGGCGGCGGCATCGGCGGCGGCAGCTCGGATGCAGCCACCACACTGCTGGCGCTGAATCATTTATGGCAGCTTGGCTGGGATGAAGATCGTCTGGCGCAACTGGGCCTGACTCTGGGCGCTGATGTACCGGTTTTTGTCCGTGGACACGCCGCATTTGCTGAGGGTGTCGGGGAAATTCTCACCCCGGTTGACCCCGAAGAACCCTGGTATTTGGTGCTCGTTCCGCAAGTCGCTGTAAGTACAGCAGAAATTTTTTCAGATCCGTTGTTGACACGCGACACGCCGCCCATTAAAGTGCGCCCCGTTCCCAAGGGAAACAGTCGAAATGACTGTAAGGCGGTTGTAGAGAGGCGTTACCCAGAAGTACGTAACGCTTTGAATTTGTTAGGTAATTTTACCGAAGCAAAATTAACCGGAACTGGAAGTTGTGTGTTTGGGGCCTTCCAGAACAAAGCTGAAGCTGATAAAGTCTCGGCCCTTCTTGCAGAGACCCTTACGGGGTTCGTAGCGAAAGGAAGTAACATTTCGATGTTGCATCGCAAGCTGCAAATTCTGTGACAGGAATTGAGTGCCAGGCACTCGATTGATTCAATACAGGGGCGTCGCCAAGCGGTAAGGCAGCAGGTTTTGATCCTGCCATGCGTTGGTTCGAATCCAGCCGCCCCTGCCATTTTCTATACTCATCCAGGTTACCCTCAGCCTCTAGGTACTGCGCGTGTCCAAGATGATGGTCTTTACGGGGAATGCAAACCCCGATCTCGCTCGGCGTGTAGTACGTCAGCTGCATATCCCACTCGGTGATGTTTCTGTCGGAAAATTTTCCGACGGCGAAATCAGCACTGAGATTAATGAAAACGTCCGCGGTAAAGACGTCTTCATCATTCAGCCGACTTGCGCACCAACGAACGATAACCTGATGGAACTGGTTGTGATGGCTGATGCCTTCCGCCGCTCCTCAGCGTCCCGAATCACTGCTGTGATTCCCTACTTTGGTTATGCCCGCCAGGATCGCCGTCCGCGCTCCGCACGTGTTGCCATCAGCGCGAAAGTTGTCGCTGACATGCTCACCGTGGTGGGAATCGACCGTGTTCTCACGGTTGATCTTCATGCTGACCAGATCCAGGGGTTCTTCGATATTCCGGTAGATAACATCTACGGCTCCCCCGTTCTGGTGGATGACATCGAAGACCAGCGCTTTGAAAACCTGATGATCGTTTCCCCGGATATCGGCGGCGTCGTGCGTGCACGTGCTGTCGCTAAATCCCTGGGCGTCGATCTCGGTATCATCGACAAACGCCGTGAGAAAGCCAATCACTCTGAAGTGATGCATATCATCGGTGATGTCGAAGGGCGTACCTGTATTCTGGTCGATGACATGGTCGACACCGCCGGCACCCTGTGCCACGCGGCCAAGGCCCTGAAAGAGCATGGCGCAGCCAAGGTCTTTGCCTACTGCACACACCCTGTGCTGTCGGGCCGGGCGATCGAAAACATTGAAAATTCCGTGCTGGACGAACTGGTGGTCACTAACACCATCCCGTTGTCCGCAGCAGCACAAGCCTGCAGCCGTATCCGTCAACTGGATATTGCGCCGGTAGTCGCCGAAGCGGTTCGCCGCATCAGCAATGAAGAATCGATCAGCGCGATGTTCCGTTAACTGACATCACGCAGACGAAAAGCGCCCCGCCCTGACATCCGGTCAGGGCGGGGCTTTTTTGCCCATACCGCCCAAGCGCTGGTCGCAAACGCAACGGCGGATGTGGTTAATTTGGAGATACAACATGAACGAATTTACCCTGAATGCAGAACAGCGTTCCGACCTGGGGAAAGGTGCGAGCCGCCGCCTGCGTCGTCTCGCCAGCCTGGTTCCAGCTGTAGTCTACGGTGGCGACAAAGCCCCTGAGTCCATCAGCATGCTGGCCAAGGAAGTTGCCAAACTGCTCGAAAACGATGCGGCCTACAGCCACATCATCGAGCTGAACGTTGGCGGCCAGAAGCAGAACGTCATCATCAAGGCGCTGCAACGTCACCCGGCCAAAGGCCACGTGATGCACGCTGACTTCGTGCGCGTTATTGCCGGCCAGAAACTGACCGCAATCGTGCCGATCCACTTCCTGAACGAAGAAGCTCCAGTCAAGAAAGGCGGCGAGATCTCGCACACTACTACTGAACTGGAAGTGACCTGCCTGCCTAAAGACCTGCCTGAGTTCATCGAGGTTGATCTGGGCGCGCTGGAAGTGGGCGACAACGTTCACCTGTCCGAGCTGAAAGCACCTAAAGGCGTCGAGTTCGTTGCCTTGGCACACGGTACTGACCTGGCAATCGCCAACGTCCACGCACCGCGCATCGTCAAAGACGAAGCAGAAGAAGGTGAAGAAGGCGCAGCCGAGTAATTCATTACTTGGTAACGTCGGAGTTGCTCAGGAAACATCGCGAGCGATAGCAGGCAAAGCGGGCGAGATCGCTGAGTTTACATCATGGTAAATGAGCAGTTTTCGCCCACATTGCCGCTGTCGTCAGCGGTTTAACCCTCAACTCCAAAGGAAGAGCCCCTGTCGTGACCGCCATACAACTGATCGTGGGCCTGGGAAATCCAGGCGCTGAATACGAACAGACCCGGCATAACGCAGGGGCTTTTTTTGTTGAGCGTATTGCTGCGGCGCAGCGAGTCAATCTCGTTCCCGAGCGCAAATTCTTTGGCCTGACCGGGCGTTTTACGCATCAGGGTCAGGATGTTCGTCTGCTGATCCCCACCACCTACATGAACCGTAGCGGCCAGGCCGTCGCGGCACTCGCCGGTTTCTACCGTATTCCGGTTGAGTCGATTCTGGTGGCGCATGACGAGCTGGACCTGCCTCCGGGCGTTGCCAAACTCAAAGTGGGTGGCGGCCATGGCGGTCATAACGGCCTGCGCGACATCATCGCGCAGCTCGGCAACCAGAACACATTTCATCGCTTGCGGCTTGGCATCGGCCACCCGGGCGATGCCAGCAAGGTATCCGGCTTTGTCCTGGGTCGAGCGCCACGCGCCGAACAGGAAAAACTGGACGCCAGTATCGATTTTGCCCTCGGCGTGCTGCCGGATATCTTCGCCGGTGAATGGAACCGGGCGATGAAAAACCTGCACAGCCAGAAGGCCTGACATCACTCGAGGGGAAACACCATGGGATTCAATTGCGGCATCGTCGGCCTGCCTAACGTCGGCAAGTCCACCCTGTTCAACGCCCTGACCAAATCTGGTATTGCGGCCGAGAACTTCCCCTTCTGCACCATTGAACCGAACAGCGGCATCGTGCCGATGCCTGACCCGCGCCTGGCGGCCCTGGCAGCCATCGTCAACCCGAAACGCATCCTGCCGACCACCATGGAGTTCGTCGACATCGCAGGCCTGGTGGCAGGTGCCTCAAAAGGCGAAGGCCTGGGCAACAAGTTCCTCGCCAACATCCGCGAGACCGACGCCATCGCTCACGTGGTGCGCTGCTTTGAAGACGAGAACGTAATTCACGTCTCCAACAGCGTCGACCCCAAGCGCGACATCGAGATCATCGATCTGGAACTGATCTTCGCTGACCTCGACAGCTGCGAGAAGCAACTGCAAAAGGTCACGCGCAATGCCAAGGGCGGTGACAAGGACGCAGTGGTCCAGAAAGGCCTGCTTGAACAACTGATCGCCCACTTCAGCGAAGGCAAGCCAGCACGCAGCCTGATGAAGAGCATGAGCAACGACGAGAAGGCCACCATCCGTGGCTTCCACCTGCTGACCACCAAGCCGGTCATGTACATCGCCAACGTTGCCGAAGACGGTTTCGAGAACAACCCGCTGCTGGACGTGGTCCGCGCCATCGCCGAAGAAGAAGGCGCAATGCTGGTGCCGGTCTGCAACAAGATCGAAGCCGAAATCGCCGAACTGGATGACGGCGAAGAAAAAGACATGTTCCTCGAAGCGCTAGGCCTCGAAGAACCCGGCCTGAACCGCGTTATTCGCGCTGGCTACGAAATGCTTCACCTGCAGACCTACTTCACCGCTGGCGTCGAAGAAGTTCGCGCCTGGACCGTCCGCGTCGGTGCCACCGCACCACAGGCCGCAGGCGTCATCCACACCGACTTCGAAAAAGGCTTTATTCGTGCCGAAGTCGTGGCCTATGACGACTTCATCCAGTTCAAGGGCGAGTCCGGTGCCAAGGAAGCGGGTAAATGGCGTCTGGAAGGCAAGGAATATGTCGTCAAAGACGGTGACGTGATGCATTTCAGGTTTAACGTGTAGGCCATAGGCAGCGTCCAGCGGGATCTCGGCAAGTGCAGATTCCTCTATCACGAAAGCCCCATTATCTGGGGCTTTCGCGTTTCAGGCATTGGCACCGTCGGTTGGCTACACGATTGCAGACGCCCTCAAATTATTTGATGGGGATGTCTATTTTTCTATGTAAAATGTCGTTTTTTTACCGCCGCTCATCCACGTCATTTAAACATTCATGTTTAACGCAGGCAGATGTTTCAAGACGGCGACTGATCAGCGATCGTTTCCACGGACCGGGCAGAGCCTTGTCATAACCCAAGGTAGATACTCTTTTGAAGATCTTAGTAACAGGCGGTGCTGGTTTCATCGGTTCGGCAGTGATTCGGCACATCATTGCCAATACAGCCGACTCAGTCGTCAATGTCGACAAACTGACGTACGCAGGCAATCTTGAATCACTTCAGTCGGCCGATCAAAGCGAGCGTTATGCCTTTGAGCACGTGGACATCTGCAACCGTGAAGACCTGGACCGGGTTTTCAAAGAGCACCAGCCTGACGCTGTGATGCACTTGGCAGCCGAATCGCACGTAGACCGCTCCATCACGGGTCCGTCGGAGTTCATCCAGACCAATATCATAGGCACCTATGTACTGCTTGAAGCAGCACGTAGCTACTGGAGCCAGCTGGACGAAGTGCGCAAAGCCAGCTTCCGCTTTCACCACATCTCGACTGACGAAGTTTATGGCGACCTGGAAGGCCCGGAAGATCTCTTCACCGAGACAACGCCTTACCAGCCAAGCTCGCCCTACTCGGCCAGCAAGGCCAGCTCCGACCACCTGGTACGCGCCTGGAGCCGCACCTATGGCCTGCCGACCCTGGTAACCAACTGCTCGAACAACTACGGGCCATGCCATTTCCCGGAGAAGCTGATCCCACTGATCATCCTCAACGCACTGGAAGGCAAGCCGCTGCCTATCTATGGAAAAGGCGATCAGGTTCGTGACTGGCTCTATGTCGAAGACCATGCCCGCGCACTGTACAAAGTTGTGACCGAAGGCGAGATCGGCGAGACCTACAACATTGGTGGCCACAACGAGAAACAGAATATCGAGGTGGTCAACACCGTTTGCGCGCTGCTCGACCAACTGCGCCCGGATTCAGTCCATCGTCCGCACGCCAGCCTGATCACTTACGTTCAGGACCGCCCGGGCCACGACCTGCGCTACGCTATCGATGCCAGCAAGATTCAGCGCGAGCTGGGCTGGACGCCGGAAGAAAGCTTCGAATCGGGTATTCGCAAAACAGTACAGTGGTACCTCGATAATCCTGAATGGGTTGCTCATGTAAAGAGCGGAAGCTACCAGCAATGGATCGACAAGAACTACACAGCGCGCGCCGATAAATGATGAAAATTCTTCTGCTGGGCAAAAATGGCCAGGTGGGTTGGGAGTTGCAACGTTCACTCGCTGTAGTGGGTGAAGTAGTTGCTCTTGACCGCCATACCGTATCGACGGCCTATGGCGAACTTTGTGGCGATCTGTCTGACCTGGAAAGCCTGCGCAATACCATTCGCAGCGTCAAACCTCAGGTTATCGTCAACGCCGCAGCCTATACCGCTGTCGACAAGGCCGAAACCGAGCGTGAGCTCGCGCACAGGGTCAATGCCTTGGCCAGTCAGGTCCTGGCAGAAGAAGCTCGCACGCTGGACGCGCTATTGGTTCATTACTCGACCGACTATGTGTTCGACGGTTCGGGCAACACCGCATGGAAAGAAAGCGATGTCGTGTCGCCGGTCAACTATTACGGCGCAACCAAACTTGAAGGCGAGCAACTTATAGCTGCCTCAGGCTGCAAGCACCTGATCTTCCGTACCAGCTGGGTTTACGCGGCACGTGGTAACAACTTTGCCAAAACCATGTTACGCCTCGCGAAAGATCGCCCAACGCTCAATGTGATCGCCGATCAGATTGGAGCGCCTACAGGTGCAGAGTTGCTGGCCGACATAGCGACGGCTGCCCTGCTTCAAACGCTGGCTAAGCCGGAGCTGTGTGGCATCTACAACTTGGCACCTGCCGGCGAAGTGTCATGGCATGCCTACGCGCAGTATGTGATTGATTTCGCCCGTGCCAACGGGGAACCCCTGGCGGTAGAAACGATCAATCCCATTGGCACGATCGAATACCCTACACCCGCGCAACGCCCTCTGAATTCGCGTCTGAACACAGAAAAGCTGCGCCACAATTTTTCCCTGCACCTGCCTGACTGGCAAAGTGGTGTAGCCCGAATGCTCATGGAAACTCTGAACAAATGACCACCATTAATCGTAAAGGCATCATCCTGGCCGGCGGCTCGGGCACTCGTCTGCACCCGCTTACCCTTGGCGTATCCAAGCAGATGCTGCCTATCTACGACAAGCCGATGATTTTCTACCCTCTGTCTGTGCTGATGCTGGCAGGTATGCGTGAAGTCCTGATCATCTCCACACCAGAAGACTTACCGAGCTTCCGCAAGTTGCTGGGTGACGGCAGCCAATATGGCATTCAGCTCACCTACGCAGAGCAACCAACGCCTGATGGCCTGGCACAAGCATTCATCATCGGCGAAGAGTTCATCGGTGAAGATCCTTGCTGCCTGATCCTGGGCGACAACATCTTTTACGGTCAGCACTTCTCCGACAACCTGCGCTCGGCGAGCCAACAGACCAGCGGCGCTACTGTCTTCGGTTACCACGTTTCCGACCCTGAGCGCTTTGGCGTTGTAGAGTTCGACGAAACCGGTCGCGCCTTGAGCATTGAAGAAAAGCCTGCAGCGCCGAAGTCGAGCTATGCCGTAACCGGCCTGTACTTCTACGACAATCAGGTTGTCGAAATCGCGAAGAATATCAAGCCTTCCGAGCGCGGCGAGCTGGAAATCACTGACGTGAACCGTGCTTACCTAGAACAAAAGAGCCTGACCGTAGAAATTCTCGGTCGTGGCTTCGCTTGGCTCGACACCGGCACCCACGAGTCGCTGCTGGAAGCGAGCCATTTCGTACACACCATCGAGCAGCGTCAGGGCTGGAAAGTTGCCTGCCTGGAAGAGATCGCTTACACCAACGGCTGGATTACGGCCGCTCAGTTGGGTGAACAGGCTCAGAAGCTGAAGAAGACCGGGTATGGCCAGTATCTGCAGAAGTTGCTGGATCTGGGCTCGTTCTAAGACTGCAAACCTCTATCCCATACCGCAAGGCTGCGAACAGTATGTCATCTGTTTTTCCCAAGGTAGCCGTGCTATTGACAGCCTATAACGGTATGGCGTGGATAAAGGTGCAACTTGATTCAATCCTGACGCAGACAAACATCTGCGTCAGCGTGTTCATCAGTGTCGATACCTCCACGGACGGCACTGAAGCATGGTGTGCCGACTACGCTCAGCACCATACGAATATCTCCCTGCTACCGTCGGCCGGACGATTTGGCGGAGCGTCACGTAACTTCTTTCGCTTGATCCGGGATGTCGACTTCTCGACATTCGATTACATAGCGTTCTCCGATCAGGATGATATCTGGGATCGGGACAAGCTTCAGCGCGCCGTAGCGGCTTTGGTGCCGGGTCATCATGATGCCTATTCAAGCAATGTCACCGCATTCTGGCCGGATGGGCAGCGCGTACTGCTGGACAAGGCTCAGCCTCAGGTTCAATGGGACTATCTGTTCGAAGCTGCCGGTCCCGGCTGCACCTATGTGATGAATCGCCGGCTTGCAGATGCCTTCAAGTCATCCCTCCTTTCCCACTGGGATGCAGCTCAGGCTGTGAGTCTGCATGACTGGTACTGTTACGCATTTGCCCGCAGTCACGGCTTCCGATGGCATATCGATCCGGTTTCCAGCATGGACTACCGTCAACATGCCAACAATCAGGTTGGAGCCAATACCGGACTTGCTCCACTCATCAGTCGACTGAAAAAAATTGCTGACGGCTGGTGGGCCGGACAGGTATTGCTGATTGGCCAGTTGATCGGAGACAGCCCACTGCATCCTGCGGGAAAGCACGTGAGTACGCGGCTGTCGTTCCTGAAGCTCGCGTTCAAGGCACCGCAATGCCGCAGGAGACCGAGAGACAAGATCCTCTTCATTATCGCGTGCCTTACAGCAATGCTAAGCAAGCGTTGACCGTCAATTAGCCACTCGTATCCTATCTGGCCCAGGCAGCGCGATATAGCCTGATTAAACCAGTGATCAGGCATCGCAACCTTCTGAAAATACTGGTTTTCAACATCTGTGCCCAAAGCAAGAGAGGTCGTTAGCCGCCGCGTGGCCGGGTATCGTTCACAGCATTGAAACCACTTAATTTCGCAGGACACCGAATGTTCTCCAGCGGCGGCTTATGTTAATGTGCAGACCTTTGTTTTCGGTATCAAAAGCGCAAAGAAGGCAGTGTAACCGGGGTGAAAGGAACCAGCCTCGGAACGTGGGGTCACTTGTACCGCCCAACCAAGGATGACAAGGCTCGAGTCACCCACCCGGCCATGAGCTCAGATACCGGACGTGCTTCAATTCGTAAAACCGTCCTGCCATGAAGACCTCGTGTTGCTCATCGTCGGAACCTACGTCGGAAAACTACAAATAGACGATGCATGCCCCGCTCCCTCGGTAATAACAGGCCTACCCCCTTATCCAGCGCAGACATTTCCCGCCCAGGTGGGCAGTCTATGGCGCACTCGACGCCCATGAGCCTCGATGTCGTAAAGCGCGTTTTAATGGCGCAATCAAATTCCATGGCGCAGGCGATTTTTAACACACGCCTGCCCCAGCCAGGGCCTTATGAGCAGACCCTGATGAGCATCCCGGAGATACGTTACCTATGAATGCAACACGCCTCGCCATTCCAGACGTCATCGTATTCGAGCCAAAGGTTTTCGGCGACGATCGCGGTTTTTTCTTTGAAAGCTTCAACCAGAAGGCATTCGAAGAGGTCGTTGGGCGGCCTGTAACGTTCGTTCAGGACAATCACTCGCGTTCGGTGAAGGGCGTTCTTCGCGGTTTGCATTACCAAATTCAACAACCACAGGGCAAGCTTGTCCGAGTCACCGCTGGAGAAGTCTTTGACGTTGCGGTCGACCTGCGCAAGAGCTCCCCAACTTTCGGCAAATGGGTGGGACTGCATCTTACCGCCGAAAACAAAAAACAACTGTGGATTCCGGAAGGCTTTGCCCACGGCTTCGTCGTACTGTCCGAAAGCGCCGAGTTCCTTTACAAGACCACCGATTACTGGGCGCCTGAACATGAGCGCAGCCTCGCCTGGAACGACGTCACCGTGGGCATAGACTGGCCATTCAGCGAAGCGCCCTCCCTGTCCGCCAAAGATCAGAAAGCCGTCGTATTCGAAGACGCCGAGGTGTTCGCTTAATGAACCCTCATAAAACTCCTTCTGCGGGCCCTTTGCGGCTAGTCAGCAGTCTATGGACCAACCGCTCATTGATCTCGCAAATGACCAAGCGAGAAGTCATTGGCCGCTACCGCGGCTCAGTGATGGGCTTGGCTTGGTCATTCTTTAATCCGGTATTGATGCTGGCGGTATATACCTTCGTATTCTCCGAAATCTTTAGTGCGCGTTGGGTTGGAGTCGACACCGGCAAAGGTGGCTTCGCTATTCTGTTGTTCGTCGGGATGATCGTGCATGGGTTGTTTGCAGAGTGTGCGAACAGAGCACCTTCTTTGGTGATGAGTAACAGCAATTACGTCAAGAAGGTGGTGTTTCCTCTGGAGATTTTGCCGGTTATCACCTTGGGTTCGGCGCTCTTCCACAGCTGCATCAGCCTTATTGTGCTGGTGATCGCACAACTGTTGATCTCGCACACGCTTTTCTGGACGGCGCTGTTGTTTCCGCTGATTCTGGTGCCGCTCATTCTTGGCACGCTGGGGATCAGCTGGTTTCTCGCATCCCTGGGTGTGTACTTGCGCGACGTCGCGCAGGTCATTACGGTTCTGACAACCGTTCTGCTGTTTCTGTCGCCGGTTCTTTACCCGGTGGCGGCGCTTCCTGAAGTCTATCGCCCTTGGCTGCAGATGAACCCGCTCACCTACATTATCGAAGAGAGCCGTAGCGTACTGCTGTTCGGCAACCTCCCGCATTGGGACAGCCTGGGTCTCGCCATCTTGATTGGCGCAGTAATTGCTGTCATGGGGTTCTGGTTTTTCCAAAAAACACGTAAAGGATTCGCTGATGTCATCTGATCAACCGGTTATCAGCGTACAAAACGTCTCGAAGTGTTTTTACACATACGACAAGCCCCACGACCGCTTGAAACAAGCCTTGGTGCCTAGAATTCAGCGTTGGTCAGGGCAGCCGACCACTACCTATGGCAAGGAGTTCTGGGCCCTGCGCGACGTCAGCTTCGACGTCGGCAAAGGCGAAACAGTCGGGATCGTGGGCCGCAATGGTTCAGGCAAGTCAACCTTGCTGCAGATCATCTGCGGAACATTGAACCCGACTGTCGGCGAGATTCATACGCGCGGCCGGGTAGCGGCCTTGCTAGAACTAGGTTCGGGCTTCAACCCCGAGTTTACCGGCCGTGAAAACGTTTATCTGAACGCCGCAGTGCTTGGACTGACGCGTGACGAAGTAGACGAGCGCTTTGACGCGATCGCCGGCTTTGCCGATATTGGCGAGTTCCTTGATCAGCCGGTCAAATCCTACTCAAGCGGCATGGCCGTGCGCCTGGCATTTGCGGTCCAGGCCCAGGTCGACCCGGAAATCCTTGTAGTGGACGAAGCACTTTCCGTTGGCGATGCACGATTTCAGGCCAAGTGCTTCGAGCGCCTCAGGCAGTTGAAAGAAAATGGCACCAGCATCCTGCTCGTCACGCACTCCAGCGAGCAAGTGGTCACTCACTGTAATCGCGCTATTTTGCTGGAAAAGAGCAGGATCGAGATGATTGGCGAATCGCGCCCGGTCATCAATCGCTACACGGACCTTCTGTTCGGGCGTGAGAAGAGCCCTATCACCGACAAGAGTCTGGACCTCGCCGAAGCCGAGCGAGTGGAAACCGCCCCAGTCGAAACCGACAAGATAGCGTTGCGTTTTGATGAAGACGTGTACGCGAGCAGGCCTGGTTACAACCCTCATGAGTACCGTTGGGGGGATGGAGCTGCAACACTGCTCGACTTCCATATGAATGCATCGGGAAGGGAGTTCCCCAACAGCGTTGAATCGGGCGAGGAAATCGTTCTTGATCTGGCCTTGCACTTCAATCGTACAGTGGTCAACCCGATTATCGGCTTTACGATCAAGACCAAAGAGGGTGTCACCGTATACGGCACCAACTCTTACATGCAGGATTGCGAAGGCACAGGCCTGATAGGCAGCGCTGGCAAACAGGCAAAAGCGCGTGTGAAATTCAGAAACGCGCTCGCGACCGGTGATTACTTCATCTCCATCGGTATCGCCTCTCGGCAAAGCGAAGACATCGTGCCTCACGACCGGCGCTATGATTCGATACATTTCGTTGTAGAACCCACTCCAAAGCTTCTGGGTTTGATAGACCTGGGTGCCTCTATGGAAATTGAACCGGTACGTGTTGATGTTTGAGCTTGATAGATATGGATACCTCCGTGATACAGACACATCTGTATGGGTGCGGACTGATTATCAGGGCATTGCCTACAGTGACGGCGATAGCTCGGAAAATGAGCTGGCGAAGATCGTTCGTGACGCAAGCGATGTCTCCGTGCTGTCGAGCGAGCTTCCGCACTACTGTACCGACTGGCCAAAGCTCTATCACCTTAGTTCCACCCGCGGAAATATCTTTCGCCCGTTCGAGCATCTTCTGAAAGGTAAATCAGTTCTCGAAATCGGCGCGGGTTGCGGTGCGATCAGCCGCTACCTCGGCGAAGCGGGTGCTGACGTGCTCGCGCTGGAAGGTAGCCCACGCCGAGCTGCAATCGCGGCGAGCAGAACACGTGATCTGGATAACGTCACGGTGCTTGCTGAACGATTCGATGACCTGAAGATTGATCAGCAATTTGACGTAGTAACGCTCATCGGCGTACTCGAATACGCCAGCATGTTCAGCAATGATGAAGATCCTGCACTGGGAATGCTGAAACGAGTTAAAAAGCTGCTCAAACCTGACGGACATCTGTTTATTGCCATTGAGAACCAACTTGGCCTCAAATATTTTGCCGGCGCGCCAGAGGATCACGTGGGTGTCGCTATGTACGGTATTGAGGGCCGGTATGTAGGCCGCCAACCTAAGACATTTGGCCGCAAAGGTCTGGATGAGTTAATAGCCCTCGCTGGCTTTGCATCATCAAGCTTTCTATCTCCTTATCCGGACTACAAGATCCCCAATTCTCTGATCACAGAAAACGGTTTCAAAGCCAATAATTTCGACGCTGCTGCATTGGCCTGCCAGAACACTCGGAAAGATCCACAGTTACCCTCGAACACCACATTTAATCTTGAAAAAGCCTGGCCGGTGGTGATCGAGAATCATCTGGGCATGGACCTCGCGAATTCGTTTATGGTCGTCGCTTCATGCCAGCCGTACGACGCAGTCCCCAGCAATGTCCTAGCGTATCACTACAGTACAGGGCGCAATGCAGAGTACTGCAAGGCAGCGGTTTTCGTCGACACCCCTGCAGGCATTGAAGTTCAATACCAACGTCTCAGCACTATTGAAGCAGCAGACGGCCTGGATGACCCATTCAGATTCATCCTTCCTGCAGCGCATGGCTACGCAAAAGGCAATTTGCTCAGCCTGCAATTTCTTGAAGCCTCAACAACCGAAGACTGGACAGTTGAAACGTTTACCCCTTTTCTGAAGACCTATCTAAATTGCCTAAGCCAGCTCTTGGCCACTGAAGGCAGTACTACCGAACTGGACAGTGTAGACGTTTTTTTACCGGGCCATTATATTGACGCAGTTGCACAAAACATCATTATTGACAGTGAAGGCAACCCACATCTCATAGATATCGAATGGGAAATGAAGGGAGGCGTCGAACTCGGTCATCTGCTAATGCGGGGTCTGCTGCTGCTGATAGCGAATAAAGTCCCCTTTCACCCAAGCACGACCATGATTAACAGGCGTGATTTTATTGTTGAGTTGATTGGCAGTGCGGGCCTTGAAATCACCGAGCAAGCGCTGAACCGCTATGCGCTACTAGAGGCCATGTTCCAAGAAAAAGTCACTGGCCGTGAAGCTGTGAGCTTTCTTAATTGGTCACCCGAAGCGACCATTCAGAAAATGGGGGCCTTGGGAGACAAGACACCTAGACTGGCGACGCTGTATATAGGTGATGCAGCGGGCGACTTCAAAGAAGAGCGGACGATCAGTCAATTTGTACACGATGGGCGCCAGACCTTAGTGTTCACAGTCCCAGCGACCTACCGATGCGCGGCACTTCGTTTTGACCCAACCAATATTCGTCAGTCCTTTTCGGTAGACGCAATTGCTATTTATAACGCCAATTCGGAAGTATGGTCGTGGCGTGACAGTGCCAGTGCACCTCTCGAATCTGCGGGCACGACCACATTCGTTAATGACCTGAACGACAGTACAATGTTTATGTCATTGGACAATGACCCGCACCTTGTGCTTCCCATTGATCTCAATTCGCTATTAGCGGGGAAGTCGTTCAAAATACAGATTACGTTCACTTTATTCACTGAAGGTCAGGTCGCTGGGCGACTCCTTCAACAGGAAGAGGAGTTCAAGCTAGCGCTTGGGTCTATATCGGAATTGAATCTTAAAGACCGCTCAGCTTTAGACGCCGTCGAGGTAGCGAACCTTGCGATAGAGGAAAATCATCGCCTGGCTCTGGAAGAGCTCAAGGCTGAGAATCTGGCCGTGCAAAACAAGCATCTGTTAGCACTCGAAGAGCTCGAAGCTGCGCACCAAGCGGCCAAGGAGCATCACAGATTGGCTCTTGAAGAGTTCGAAGCTGCACAGCTTGCCTCTCAAGAAAACCATCGAGTCGCGCTGGAGGAACGGGAGGCTGCAAATCTGGCGATTCAAGAAAACCACCGTATTGCTATGGAAAATCTTGAAGCGGCAAACCTTCAGATTCAGGCAGAGCACCGTCAGGCCCTAGCGGATATTGATGCCGCTACCCGAGAGGCGCAAGAGAAGCATAAGGCCAAGTTAACAGAGCTTGAAATTGCGATTTTGGCAGCTCAGGAAAATCACCGTCTGGCACTTGTAGACAAAGATACGCATGTTCACAACCTGAACCTGCATATCATCGCGATGCAATCTTCGTACAGTTGGAAAGCCACTGCCCCGCTGAGGAAGATAACCAGGTCATTTTTCCGTGCAAAACGTCTTGCCTCGTCGATTCCACTGATTGTTCAGCGAGGAGGCGGAATTTCCAGTACAGCAAAGAAGGCCTACCAAGTCTGGCGTCTCAGGGGACTCGCAGGTGTCATCGCACAGGCTCGCTGGGTTCAAGGTGAAGCTCAGCATGCGTTCGTCGGAAGCGAGACGCGTGAAGTGCCCGATCGACACGATTATTCTCGATGGGTCCAATATTACGACACGTTGGGCGAAGCCGAAATCAATCGTATCAACGAGCACATGAATCGCTGGATTGAGTACCCGCTCATTTCCATCATCATGCCGGTGTATAACCCACCACTGGATCTTCTGCGTGAAGCAGTGGACAGCGTGCGCTCGCAGCTCTATACCAATTGGGAGCTATGCCTCGCTGACGATGCATCGACAAATCCTGCGGTGATCGAGTACCTGAAATCTTTGAAGGCGCAAGACAAGCGCATCAAAGTTGTTTTCCGTGGCAGCAATGGTCACATCTCGCAGGCCAGCAACTCGGCACTGGGCGTCGCTAAAGGTCTTTTTGTTGCGTTAATGGACAATGATGACCTTCTCCCTGCTCATGCGCTTTACTGGATTGCTCGCACCATTCGCGAAAACCCGGATGCAGGATTGATTTACTCGGACGAGGACAAGATTGACACCGAAGGCAACCGTAGCTCGCCCTACTTCAAATCAGACTGGAACGAGTTCCTGTTTCGTTCGCAAAATATGATTTGTCACCTCGGAGCCTATCGTCGTGATCTCGTCAACGAGGTAGGGCAGTTCCGGGTAGGCTTCGAAGGTGCTCAGGATTATGACCTGGCCTTACGTTGCATAGAAAAACTCAAGCGCGACCAGATTATTCACATTCCTCGCGTGCTTTATCACTGGCGTATACACGCTGGCAGTACAGCGATGGCTGGCGACGAAAAACCTTATGCTGCATTGGCGGGCGTTAAAGCTCTAGATGAGCATTTGGAACGTCAAGGTCGGATTGGCTCGACAGAGTTGCTACCTACCGGTCAGTACCGGGTGCACTACAACCTGCCGACAACGCTGCCTCTTGTGACACTTGTCATACCGACAAGGAATGCTCACGCATTGGTCAAGCAGTGTATCGACAGCATCAAAAGCCTGACGACGTACAAAAATTACGAAATCATTCTGATTGATAACGGCTCTGACGATCCCGAATCGCTGGAGTACTTTGCTCAAATCGATCAGGAAGAAAATATTCGCGTACTTCGAGATGATGGACCGTTTAACTACTCTGCTCTCAATAACGGAGCTGTGCGTATCGCCAAAGGTGAGTTGATTGGTCTCATCAACAACGATATTGAGGTGATTACACCTGATTGGCTCAGCGAGATGGTGTCCATTGCGTTGCAGCCGAAGGTAGGAGCGGTAGGCGCAAGGCTTTGGTACCCAGACAACAGACTACAACATGGTGGTGTTGTGGTGGGCATAGGTGGTGTTGCCGGCCATGCACACAAGTATCTTCCAAAAGGTGCACATGGCTATTTCTGTAGAGCGGAGCTAATTCAGGAGTTCTCGGCGGTCACGGCCGCATGCCTGATCATTAAAAAGTCAACTTTTGATGAGGTAGGCGGGCTAGATGAGCAGCATTTGAAGATAGCATTCAATGATGTGGACTTCTGCTTACGGGTTCAGGAAGCAGGGTATCTCAATGTCTGGACACCTTTCTCTGAGTTGTACCACCATGAATCGGCGACGCGCGGTCTAGAGGACACGCCTCAGAAACAGGAACGATTTGGGCATGAGATTCGCTACATCAAAAATCGCTGGCCGAACATCCAGGTGGATTACGCCTATAGCCCGAACTTAACCCTTGATCACGAAGATTTCGGTCTGGCTTGGCCTCCAAGGTTCAAAAATTGATCGCAGTTGCCAAAAACACTCAATACAGCGCTGTGACATTTTCTGCAGCCTTAAGGGTCGCCCGTGTTTGAAACTAATCATTCAGATCATCAAACAGGCTGGTCCAGCACTCGTTACCAACGAGTGCTGGCCATTACCTATTTCATCCTTCTGGCGGTTTGGTCGGCGGGAATTGCCTTTAATGGTGCACCTGATGAGTCAACGCACTTCTTTTTGCTGGAATACCTGAAAACGTTCCATTCGCTGCCGGGCGCTACGGAGCCGGCTCAAGCGTTCACTGGAACGATCTCGGGATATACTTGGCAACATGGCGAGTTCTGGTACCACGGCCTGCCCTTCCCCCATGTCTTAGGCGCACTGGCTACTTCTTACGGCTTAGGCTGGATGTTACCTGGCGAACTGGGTTACCTGGCTGCAAGATGTTTTAACTGGATACTGGGCGCAGTATTTATTTGCACCTTGTTCCGTATTGCGCATCGCGCTGGAATGCCAAAAAAAGCTGCAGCCCTTGCAGCGCTTGTTATAGCCCTTATTCCTCAGGTTTCTTTTGTCTTTTCATATTTCAACAGCGACGCATTCGGGCTGATGAGTGTGGCGCTGCTGATCAGTGCGCTTCTAGGCTTTTTGAAAGCACCCAGCAAGCTGGCCGCGCTGTACCTGGGCGGTGCAATCGGCCTGATGTTCCTGGCAAAGCTCTACTTGCTGCCCGCTTTGGTCTTCGTCGTGGTCATGCTTGTCGCACATCACCTTTGGGGTGGCAAGAGCCTGAGACGCCATCTCCCGACGATGGTAATCGTTGCGGCTATCGTTTCCGTGCCCATGCTGCTTGTCACCTTCATGAAGTATGGTGAGATATCAGGGATATCCGGTCAGATTGACTTCGTTGCCTTGCACAAGAACAACCCTGCTGCGGGTTTCGGAACATGTTACATCGGGTGCTCCGGGCATCTGTTCAATATGGAAAATGTCCTTCCGTGGCTCAGCCTTACGCTAACGAGCTATTTTTCAACTACCGGCTGGATGAGCATATTTTTACCGTCGACCTATTATATGGGCGCGGCGCTATTATTTATTTTGCTCGTGACAGCAGCCATAATCCAGACGGCGCGCTTATATTCACGTGATAAGAAGCGGATATTTCTACTGAATTATCTGCTGCCACTGGTCATGATGTTGGGCTTATTCCCTTCGATCACCCTGCTCAGTCTGGTTGCATCGCAGAATTCTTTGCCTCAACCGCAAGGTCGGTATCTGTTCGTCACGATTCCGTTTCTGGCCTTGCTCAAAGCATTTGCCACAATGAGCCACGCTCGCGCCAAAAACTCTGCGTCGTCTGCAAGAGATGTCAGGTCAAGCCGTTTTCACCTGAAATGGCTAATCGTAGTGGCGGCATGGATGGCGTGGACGAACATGGTTGCCTGGAATGAAAACACGCTGAGTTCAAAGAACATTCAGAAATCAGCCATTGGCAAAACAGTCACAGAAGCAGTTCTGGCAAGCGGTGCGGGTAGAAGTTCGAATACTGATACCCTGAGTGCCACGCAGTTGACAGAACGTTTGGCGGTTACCAACGGCGAGTTTTTCATCAAGAATCCGTTCGGACAGTCTGCCGCGGCGGGCACCATCGACGAAGTTAGAAAGACGTCTGACGGTTGGCTGCTGAGAGGCTGGAGTGTGCCGCCGGCATCTGAAGGTTCGCCGGAATACGTCGTCGCTGTAGAGGGCGGAAAAGTTGTCGGTGCAATCAGGATAGAGATCAAGCGGCCAGATGTCGCCAGCGCGCTGCCTGACAAGACGGCCCTTCGCAGCGGCTATGAAGGCATTATTCCCGCAGCCTTGCCTCCCGACAAATGCGACCTGAAACTTTATACTGTCACCTCGACCTTCAAAATTTTTACAATGCCTGATGTCTGCGAATTCATCAGCCGTTTGTCTCACTGATCATGGAAATCCCAATGGAAAATATTCCGCTTTTCTCGGCCATCAAAGCTAACGCTGGACTTGATTTCGCCACGCCGCTGAAGGCCGTGCTAGACAGCCACTGGTACGTTTTAGGCAATGAAGTAAAGCTGTTCGAAGAAGAATTCGCTGCCTACGTAGGCGTGCAACATTGCATCAGCGTGGCGAACGGCTCTGATGCACTGGAACTTGCCCTCAAGGGTCTGGGCGTTCAAGTGGGTGACCATGTTGTCGCCGTAGCAAACGCCGGCTTCTACGGCAGCACCGCTATTCATGCAGTTGGCGCGACTCCTGTGTATGCGGATGTCGATCCAGCAACGTTGACTCTGTGCAAAAACTCTCTGGAAGCAGTGATTGCCAAGGAAAAGCCGGCGGCTATTATTGTCACGCACTTGTACGGCCAACTGGCAAACATTGAAGAGATTGTTAAGATCGCCTCTGCCGCCGGTATTCCTGTTCTTGAAGACTGCGCACAATCCCATGGCGCGCGACGCAATGGTAAGCAGGCTGGTAGCTTCGGCACAATTGCTTGCTTCAGCTTCTACCCGACTAAAAACCTGGGTGCTCTCGGTGACGGCGGCGCAGTGGTTACCGGTGATGACGCTCTTGCAGCACGCATTCGGCAGCTTCGCCAGTACGGCTGGGACCAGAAGTATCGCATTGCCATCCCAGGCGGTCGCAACAGCCGGCTCGACGAGATGCAAGCCGCAATTCTGCGCATCAAGTTGCCGCATCTGGATACTTGGAACGAGCAGCGTCGCTCGATCGCCAAGCGCTACAATGAAGCCTTCGCCGGGCTCGATATTGAACTTCCAGCCTCAGTATCGGAAGACTACGTTGCACATCTTTATGTGATTCGCGCGAAAAATCGGACTGCTCTGGCTGCTGCGCTCAAAGAGAAGTCCGTCAGCACTGATATCCACTATCCGATTGCCGACCATAAGCAGCCGGCTTACTCGGTGGTTCCGTCCGTGGCTCTGGACGTAACCGAGCGTACATGCGATACCGTCATCTCCCTGCCCTGCTTCCCTGGCCTGACCGATGAAGAAGTCAATCGCGTCATCGCTGCGGTCACTGCGCACTTTTCCAAGGAGATATGATTTTGCTGACGTTGGTCATTCCCGTCTATCGTAATGAGAGCAATCTGCCCGACTTGCTCGTTGCTGTGACGGCGCTTGATAAGCAGCTAGGACACGATCTGGAGGTCGTGTTCGTTGTGGACGGCAGCCCTGATCGCTGTTACGAAATACTCAGGGAACAACTGCCGTCACAATCGTTCAAGTCCAAGCTGATCCTGCTGTCCAGAAACTTTGGATCATTCATGGCGATCCGTACGGGTTTGCAGCATGGCACTGGCGACCGTTTTGCGGTAATGGCTGCAGATCTTCAGGAGCCGCCAGAACTGGTTCTGGAAATGAACACGGTACTGATGCGCGGCGATATCGACGTTGTGGTTGGTGTACGTGAAGGTCGTCAGGACCCATGGGCAACACGTACGGCGTCAAAGATTTTCTGGGGCTTTTATCGTCGCTATGTCATTCCTGAAATCCCGCCAGGCGGCGTCGATATGTTCGCCTGCAACAAGGCTTTTCGGGATACTCTGCTGACCCTTGAAGAGCGTCACAGCTCTCTCATCGCACAGATATTCTGGATGGGCTATCGCCGCGAGGTAGTCACTTATACCCGACAGGAACGGGTCCACGGTACTTCTGCGTGGACATTGCGTAAAAAAGTCAATTACCTGATGGACAGCGTATTCTCCTTCACGGATATGCCTATTCGTATATTGACCCGCGTCGGCGCGTTCGGCTCTACATTTGCGGCACTGTTCGGTGTATTCACACTGATCGCCAAGCTTGAAGGCAGGATTGAAGTACCCGGCTACGCAATGATCATGCTGGCCATTACCTTCCTCGGCTGTTTAAACCTGCTGGGATTGGGAATCGTCGGCTCTTATGCATGGCGCACATACGAAAATACAAAGAATAGACCCTTGGCTATCCCGATGCGGATCGAGGGATTTGGAGAAACACATGAGCAGCGGTAAGGATTTCTTTGTTCACAGCCACGCGCTGTGCGAGTCCGAGAATATCGGGAAAGATTCGCGAGTGTGGGCGTTCGCGCATATCCTGCCAGGCGCAAGCCTTGGTAGTGAGTGCAACGTCTGTGACAACGTTTTCATTGAGAACGACGTTATCATCGGCGATCGGGTGACGTTGAAATGCGGCGTACAGGTATGGGACGGCATCACCATTGAAGACGATGTCTTCATCGGCCCTAACGCCACATTTACCAATGACCTGTTCCCACGCAGCAAGGTCTATCCACAGAGTTTCGCCCGAACCATCATCAGAAAAGGTGCCTCACTGGGCGCTAACTGCACGATTCTTCCGGGTATCACCATCGGCATCAACGCCATGGTCGGTGCAGGCGCTGTAGTAACACGCTCTGTACCACCCAATGCGATAGTCGTGGGCAATCCGGCCAAGATCATTGGTTACGTGGACGCCAAACCTGTCAATGCCAGTAGCGAAACACGTCCGGAAAAAGTCGCGCCAGGCGTAACTGCCACGTCGGTGAAAAACGTTACCCTGCACACCATGAATGAAGTGGCAGATATTCGCGGTAGTCTGTCGGCGGGCGAATTCGAGCGATCGGTGCCCTTCAAGTCCGAGCGTTACTTTCTTGTGTACGATGTGCCGACTGCCGAGACCCGAGGCGAGCACGCGCACCGTCTCTGTCACCAGTTTCTGGTTGCCGTAAAGGGCTCTGTTCATGTTGTAGCGGATGATGGTGTCAATCGTGAAGAGTTTATTCTCGACAAGCCGAATCAGGGCATCCACCTGCCGCCGATGACATGGGGTATTCAGTATCGCTACTCTCAGGATGCTGTGCTGTTAGTATTTGCTTCACATTACTATGATGCAGGGGACTACATTCGTAATTACGAAGAATTTAAAACCCTCATCGCAAACGCTGAATAATAGCACGATGATGAATCAGGCTTTTTCAAAATTCTTAAAACAGGATTTTGCCCGATTCCTGATGTCAGGCGGTTTCAACACCGCCCTGACATACGGACTCTATCTTGTTCTGTTAATGTTCCTATCCTACAACATAAGCTATACGATTTCTTATGTGTCTGGAATATTACTAGCCTATATTATGAATCGTTTTTTTGTGTTCAAGAGCCATCAGGGACTGCGTTCAGTCATTCTATTGCCGCTTATATACGCTTTCCAGTATTGCTTGAGCCTGGCCATACTTTGGGGCTGGGTCGAACAACTTAAACTGGATGCAAGGCTGGCACCATTGGCAGCGATAGCACTGACACTTCCCGTTACGTTTATCCTTTCAAAACTTGCCTTTTCAGCCGGACCCGCGTCACGATAGTGCAAGTCTTCTAAACGTAGATCCCACACACTCTGTATTTCACCTTGAAGAGCGTGCAACCCCATAAAACCTTGATGCGTCTACACTGCTGCCAATGCCCAAGGGAGAAGCACCAACTGCTTTGGATTGGCCGTTCAGGATTCGAGATGTGCAAAAAAGTTGGCTCGTTTATAAACCCATACTCCAACCCCTATATCTCTAAGGAAAAACCATGTACAAAACCCTTACGGCCATCTGTTTTCTTACCCTTCTATCAGCCATCATCTCTGGGTGTGATAAGAAATCGGATAATGCATCAAGCTCGCCAAATGCCAAAGTCACTCACTATTCATTCGACAAATGCAATATTGATTCGATCGCGGGAAAAACAGGGGCGAGCATCTACGTCAATCGAGAAGTGGTTGAATTTAATGGGTGGGCTTTCGACCCATTAAAAAATGAAGCCCCCAAAGAAATCAGGCTCCGCCTGACGGGCTACAAAGGCGCTCCCGACACGTTCAAAGACCCGATCATTATTGATCGTCCCGATTTGGTAAAGGCATTCAAAAACGATAAACTTCTGAAGTCCGGATTCTCATTCAAAGCAGACCTGTCTTCATTTGAATCAGGCGGCTACAGCGTGGTTTTAGAAATACCAGGAGAAAACTCGTCTAGCCTATGTCAATCTAAAGTCTTGCTAGTCATCAAATAACCAGAAAGCACTTCGCCTCCTTACGACAGCTATACCTTCAAGGCCGAAAACTATGGACAATGCAACAAAAGAGCGAACCCTAAACAGCTTTATGCTGCTATTGATATCGGCTACTTTTGTCGTGGGGGAATTTTCTGTGGCAGGGCCATGATGGATTTAACCTTTGGGATGAAGGGTACCTGTGGTACGGCGCTCAACAGATCATCAAAGGAGAAGTACTAGTTCGAGATTTCATGGCCTATGACCCAGGTCGCTACTACTGGTCCGCGGGATTCTTTGCGCTTATGGGTGACACAGGCATCGTAGCCCTGCGTGCAGCCGTTGCAGTGTTTCAACTGCTAGGTGTCTATGCAGGGCTCTGGACAATTTCCATCGCGCTAAGATCTAACACGACAAGAAGACTTGCTTATCTGTGCATCGCGGCTATCACACTCATGGCCTGGATGTATCCGCGGCATAAGATCATTGACATGTCCCTCTCGATGATCATAGTCGCCAGCCTAACTTATCTGCTGTTGAGTCCTTACACAAAACGTTATTTTTTTCTCGGCGCCATCGTCGGCCTCGCTGCCGTGTTCGGCCGTAACCACGGTGTGTATGCCGCTGTGGCAAGTCTGATAGCCATGGGTTGGCTGGCAATTAAATCACCGACGCCCGAGAACCGCTTGACTGGCGCTGCGGCTTGGGCCGCGGGTGTAGTAGTTGGCTATCTTCCCGTATTAGCCATGTGCCTTTTTATACCAGGCTACTTTACAGCGTTCATCGATACGATTGTTTTCATGCTTGAGCAGGGTAATACGAACTTACCTCTTCCGATACCTTGGCCCTGGACGGTGGGTTTTGGTACTGCCGGAGCCGTCATCGAAACAAGATGGTTCCTGATCGGGCTGTGCTTCATGGGGTTGATAGTATTTGGAAGTGGTGCACTGGCGTGGGTATTCAAAGAGCGAATCAAGGGGCGCGCTGTGCCTCCAGGACTTGTGGCCGTTGCCTGCGCAACGCTGCCTTATGCTCACTATGCCTTCGCCCGAGCAGACGTGGGACATCTCGCACAGGGAATATACCCTTTACTCTTGGGTATCTTTATTACTCTAGGGAAATCCTGAAAAAGACTTCCTGATTTGGCAAAATCTCCGGGCACCAATCGCCGAGCTTTTCGATGATGAATCAAATGACCTTCGCCGA